>JACDAR010000005.1 GCA_013695335.1 Rubrobacter sp. | reverse complement strand
CGGGATCATCTCTCCCTTCCAGCAGCCGGTGACCTTCTTGAACGCCTGGCCCAGATCCACGGCGTCGCCAAAGCCCGCGCCATGCGCAAGGTCGAGTACAACTCAGGCGCATTCGAGGTGGACGGATACGCCGCCCTCCCGAGCCTGACGGAAGGCAGTAGGGCGCACCAGACGATCTCCGTGAACGGCCGCTTCGTTCGGGCGGACAACCTCAACCGCGGCATCGACGACGCCTACCGCCAGACCGTGCCTGGTGGACGCTATCCTCCCGCAGCCCTCAGGATAAAAGTTGACCCGCGCCGGGTGGACGTGAACGTGCATCCAACCAAGCAGGTGGTGCGCTTCTCCGAAGAGCGCGCCGCCCGCGCCGCCGTGGCCGCAGCCGTCCGCGAGGCCATAGAGTGGCGTCCCCCATCCCCTAGCGCTGCCCCGCGCCAGACGGAACGGTCATTCACCCAGGACAGGCTCTCCACTCCGCCACGCCGGGATCACAGCCCATCCTTCGCCGCCGAGAGTCGCCCCGTCTACCCAGCCCCTGCCGCCCAGAGCCTTCAGGAAGCGCGAGAGCGTATGTCTGAGGCGTCCCGTCCCCTGGCGGAGAATCGGGAACCTTACCAGGAGCCATACGAAGCGCCGGAGCGCGGGGATCTGCCGCCGCTGGAGGATCTGCGGGTGATCGGGCAGCTCGCGGCAGGTTACATACTCGTCGAGGAGCCTGAGTCGCTGTGGGTGGTTGACCAGCACGTCGCCCACGAACGGGCAATTCTGGATCGGCTCAACGATTCCGAGAGCCCGGCTGGCGTGCAGAGCCTCCTCGTACCGGAGGTGGTCGAACTTTCGGCGTCAGAGGCCATGACGGCAGCCGAGAACCTGGAGGAACTGGCAGTCTACGGCTTCGAGGCCGAGCCGTTCGGCCCCCACTCCGTGCGGGTGACCGCCGTGATCTCCACGCTGGCCGACCAGGACATCGCGGGGGCTTTCAAGGACGCGCTCGCCGCAGTCACAGGCACGGATCCCGGCCACAGCCGTGAGGATCGCATCCTCGCCACCATCGCCTGCCATTCAGCCGTCAAGATGGGCGACCGGCTTTCGCAGCCCGAGATGGAAACCCTCGTCAAAGATTGGCTCACGAGCCGTCTCCCGGCCACATGTCCGCACGGTCGTTCCATCTGCTTCAGGCTCGGGATAAACGAGATCGGTCGCAAGCTCGACAGGCATTAGGCGGTGGAAACCGTCCATCGCAGGAAAATCCGGATCATGTCCGTCAGCTTTTCCGGTCCTCCGGCAGCCTCGAATTTCATCCCAGTTTTCCTGCAAATCATCCAATCTAGCCTGGTCTCGTAATCTTCTCTCAACTCATCGAACGGCTTGGATTCCAGGTTCGTGCCCTGAAGATCGACGGACAAACTCCAACCCGGATTGTCCAGAGTGTTTATGGTGACGCCGAAGCTATGTTCCCAATCGCCATCGCATTGCGCCAGATACCATTCTTGAATCTCCCGTAGCACTGAATCGCTCATAACGTGAAACCCCATCTGGATTCTTCCATTTGCTGTTCAAGCTATTATCGGCAGCGTGATCGGAGTTGTCTAAGGATCAACTGTTCGGAGCGCTCGCTGTCGCGGCAGCGGCCTCCATCTGGGGAACGCTGGGATTTTTCGCCAAGATTCTGTACGCGGAGGATGTCTCGTTCGAGGCGCTGGTTGCGGTACGGGCCTTGGTGGGATGGATAGCGGTGTTTGGCTTCGTGCTGGTGACTGGAGGGGGGCGGAGCCTGCTGGTCGCGAGGCGGGATCTGGTTTTCCTGGTTCCGCTCGGGCTCGTCGGGATCGGGGCTTTCTACCTGTTCTACTTCTATACGGTGCGTGAGAGCGAGGTGGGGACGGCGGCGATCCTGCTGTACAGTTCCCCGGCCTTCGTGGTGCTTCTGGCCTGGATGTTCCTGCGCGAACCGCTCGGCGCGGTCAAGGTCTCCGCGCTGCTCCTGACGCTCCTCGGCGTCTTCTTGGTGGTCGGCGCTTACACCCCGCAAAACCTGGAGGTCACGCCTGTGGTGCTGGCGACAGGGCTCCTCGCCGGCCTGACCTACGGCCTCTATTCGATCTTCGGGAGGCCGGTTGCTGGACACCTGAGCCCGGCAGTCATCCTGACCTACGCCCTTTTCTTCGGGGCGGTGCTGCTCCTTGCGGCGGCACTGCCAACGCTGGGTACGCTCGTGGGACTCTCGGCGGGTTCGTATGCCCTTCTGTTCATGCTCTCGGTTGTCCACACGACTTTGGGGTTCGCCCTGTATACCTTCGGGCTCAAGCGGCTGGGGGCAGGACGTTCAGCCATCGTGGCGACCGTCGAGCCCGTGGTGGCGGGGGCCATCGGGGTGACGTTGCTTGGCGAGGATCTGACGGCGCCGAAGGTCATGGGCGCCCTGCTGGTCCTGGCGGGCGCCGCGCTGGCCCAGGTGAGGAGGTCCGGGAAAACCTGACTTCAGTGCGTTCCGGGAGCTTGAGAGGCGGTTTCTTGGTGATTTGCGCGCAAAGCGGGTAACATACTGGCCCGCGCTGGCGGCATTGACCAGAACAGCAGGATCAGGGAGTCTCAGAGGGGGAGCAGGCCGGCAGGTTCACCGGCTGCGGCCAAAGGAGGAGTCATGCCGATAGAGTTCAAGGGCGGTAATACAGGGTACACCCTCGGCGTCGAAGAGGAACTCCTCATCGTGGACGCCGCTACCGGCGAGCTGGTGCCCAAGATCGAGGACATCATGTCCAGGCTGCCGCAGGATCTCCTCGAATCCGTCTCATACGAGCTTTTCCAGTCCGTATTGGAGATAAAGACTTCGGTCTGCGAGAACGTCGCCGAGGCCGAGCGGCAACTGCGCGGGCTACGGAGCAGGGTCAACTCCTGGGCTGCTGCCTGCGACGCCTCCCTCGCCGCCGCGGGAACCCATCCATTCTCGCTCTACAAGGAACAGAAGGTCACGGATCAGGACCGCTACAGGCTGGTCATGGAGACGCTGCGCTGGATCGCTGAGCGCGAGGTGATCTTCGGGCAGCACGTCCACGTATGCGTCCCCGGCCCCGAGGAGGCCATCCACGCCCACAACCGACTCTCCGAGCACGCGCCGCTCCTGCTTGCGCTCTCGGCCAACTCACCGTTCTGGCAGGGCTTCGACACAGGCTTCGAGTCAGCGCGCGTCAAGATCTTCGAGAACTTCCCCCGCTCGGGCCTCCCCCCAGCCTTCCCGGACTATGAAGCCTTCGAAGGTTACGTGGACCTCATGGTCGAGTCCGGGGCGATGTTCGACTACACGTTCTGCTGGTGGGACGTGCGGCCGCACCCCAAGATCGGGACGATAGAGCTGCGCATCCTGGACACCCAGATCGGCCTGTCCCCAGCCATCGCCCTCACGGCCCTCACCCAATGCCTGGTAGCCCGCTCGCTCCAGGAAACCGATAACGTTCCTAAAGGTCCATACGACCGCGAGCTTGCGCTGGAGAACAAGTGGCGCGCCTCCCGCCACGGCATGAACGCCGCCTTCTACGACGCTGCGAGCAAGGCCACAATCCCGGCCCCTGACATGGCCCGCAACCTCGTCGAAGAACTGCAACCCTACTCCCAGGATCTCGGCTGCGAAAACGAACTACAGGGCGTCCTCGAAATAGTCGAAGGCGGCACAGGCAGCCGCCGCCAGCGTGAGGTGTACGAACGAAGCGGCGACTTCCTCGACGTAGTCGCCTTCCTCATAGAAGGTATGCGCCCGGCTTTGGCCGGAGAGCAGAGCTAGCCACCGACAGTTTTAATTTCGAGGCTCAGGCGGGACCGGCTTCCTCCGACTGTCCTGGCGAGTACATGATTCCGAGCTGGCTCAAGAATTCCATCATGTCGAAGCGCTCCCAGATCTCTGTCGCCATCCCCTCCTCGATGCGGTACATGCTCATACCCCAGATGTCTAGCCGCTTGCCGGTAGCCGGTACGGTCATGGTTGGTCCCGCAAGCTCCCCCAGGTGGGTGCCCGTCATCCTCCAGCGGACCACCAGGATGTCACCTTCGGCGATCATCTCCTGTATGTCATAGCGCTGGTCGGGGAAAGCCTCTGCCAGCATCTCCGCGCGGTGCCTGTCACCCTCGCGCCCCAGGGGTTGGCCGTTCAGCGTCGCATCCGGGGCCGTGAATGCCAGGGAGGATTTCAGGTCCCCCCGGTTGAGATCCTCGACCACGCCAAGGTAGATGGCTTTGTTTTCTTCCGCCGACATGCTCTCCTCCAGATCTAGCCCCTCTAAGGTTAAGTCGTTCAAACGCACAGGCAAGCCAATACTATTCCTCGAACCCCAGCGACCAAACGCGGTCGAGGTCGTGGTTGGAGTAGGCACGGAAGGCGACCATGGTCTCGGTGCGGGCGACGCCTGGTACCTGGGCTATCTTCTCGGGTACGATCTCGGCGAGGCGTTCGAAGTCGGGGATGCGGACCATTACCACGAGGTCGTAGGGTCCAGTGACGGAGTAGGCTTCCGTGACGCCTTCTATGGCGAGCATCGCCTGGGCCGCCTCCTGCACCCGCTCTCTTTCGGTCCTGACGAGCACGACCGCAGTTACCATGCTGGCCTCCTAAAGTCCGAAGGTCACCGTGCCGGTGAGCGTATTGTTGTCCCTGGTCTCTTCGTACTCGACGGGTCCGGCCTTTACCGTGACATCGGCCTTCTCCTGCAACTCGCCAGGCCTGAAGCCTGATACCTTCACGATGGCCGACCCGCCGTCCGATTTTATCTGCCGGATGGTGGCCGAACGGGCCTGGCGTTCGGCCACCGTGTCCACCACCACCTCAACCGGCACGCCGGTCTCAGCCACCTCTCCCCCGTTAACCACCTTGACGGTGAAAACCGGCTCGGCCGAGCCCCTGAGAACCACGTTCCTACCGGGAAGGAGACGTTCCCCAGCTACCCTGACGCCAGCTATCTGCACCCCGTGCAGGGCGTTCGGGTCATCCCTGACGCCGGACGAGGCAGATGGCGTGTCGAAGCCGAGCTTCTCGTAGTCCATGAACGGGTCTGGCTCCTGGAGGCGGCTTTGATCCCCCTGCTGGCCCACCCTTTCGAGGGCGTCCCTGGACTCAGGGAGGTAGTGGTTCCTGATGATGCCGTCGCTCAGGCGGAAGTCCTCGACGGCTGCCGAGAGCGCCTCCCCGAAACTGCCGGTCTCGCCTGTGGCGGCTTCCGCCAGATCCCTTGTCGCAGCAGCCCTGATGCCGAGGGCGCTCACCAGATACGGCTGAGCCTCCTCGAACTCGGGGGGAACCTCGTCGTACTCCAGCGCCTGCCGGTAGCTGCGCTCGTTCTGGCTTGCGGCCCCAGCCAGCGCGTTCCCATCCAGTTTCGCCGGGTCGCCGTCCGCGTCGGCCAGAACAGTCTGGAGGTCGTTGTTGCCGACGTTCGAGGACTCGCCGAGGAGGCTGTCTGCGCTGGTGACGTACTTGCGGATCTGGGTCGACTCCTGGGTGGCGACGCACCCCTTGGCAACGAAGAAAATAAAAGCAAAGGCAATTGCCAGGAAAAGTAACGAGCCAACCAGCGTCAGCCAGGGCGGCAACCCCCGATCGCGGCGGCTTGGGGTGGTGCGGGATCTCCCTGAGCGGACCGTCTCCGAAGGTCTGCGGCGGGTTCTTGGGGATTGCCGCGTGGCGGGTCTTTCCTCTGGTTCCCTTCCGGATCTTCCGTCGGGCCGCCTGTGGGATCTGCGATCTATGAAAACCCCCTGTGTGACAACCCCTGCGCTGAATCCCCTTCAAGGCGGTGTGGGCGAGGGGGGACTCGAACCCCCACGGCCTCTCGGCCACTAGACCCTGAACCTAGCGCGTCTACCAATTCCGCCACTCGCCCTTCGGGACCCGATGGGATCTCTCGAAACCACGCAGATTGTAGCAGCAGAGGACCGTCGCGGCTAACCGCCGAATCTGGTTTTCCTGGCAGCTTTGATCCCAAGCGTGACAAGGCGCATGCCCGAAGCAGTACAATAGCGCGCAATATGGCCGAGACGCGCTACATCGAGGGCCAGGGCCGCTACGAGCTGGCGGAGATGGTTGGACGCGGCGGCTTCGCCACCGTCTGGCGTGCCCGCCCCGCGCCGGGAGCCCTGGGACGCGGGCGCGACGTGGCGATCAAGATCATCCCCGTCTACAGCGAGGGCGAACGCTCGCGGGCCATGCGCGAAGGCCAGATCGCCGAGGGCCTGCGCCACAAGAACATTGTGGAGACCATCGAGATTATCCCGGGCGACTACGAAGTCTACTTGGTGACCGAGTACGTCCACGGGCTACCGCTGAACGAGGCGGCCCAGGCTTATGACGTTGAAGAGGTGATAGAAGCCCTCGCCCAGATCCTGGAAGCCCTCACCTACGCCCACAAGCAGGGGATCATCCACCGCGACATAAAACCCCAGAACGCCCTGGTGGACCGCAAAGGCAGGGTGAAGCTGACGGACTTCGGGGTGGCGTATCGCCACGGCGACACCCGCCTGACGCAGGTTGGTTTCGCCGTGGGCACGCCAGGCTACATCGCGCCCGAGATCATGGACGGCGCGGACCCGAGCGAACTTTCGGACATCTACGCTGTGGGGGCCACGGCCCGCACCCTCCTGGCGCACCAGCCTGACGAGCTTCCCCCGCGCCTGCGGGAGTTTGTGGACAGAGCCACATCCCCCAACCCCGACCACCGTCCGCGCAACGCCAGGGCCGCCCTGAAGCTCCTGACGGGCCGCAGGGGCAGCTCGACGCAAGCCACGGTGAGCGAGCCTGACAGAATCCCAGACAAAGTCTCACGCAGGATCACCGACCACCTGTTGCGCGGCGCCAACGGCGCGGCGGCCGGATGGCTCGGCTACCTACTCGGCGCACAGATCATGCAACAGGACGGGGCGCAGGCGGCGGGGATAGCGGCAGGGCTCGCGGTGCTCGGCTACCTGTTGCCCCGCATAGCCGCACTCGGCCTCGTTGTCGCGCTCGCCGTGGCGCTGCTGAAGAACGGGGTCGGGCTTGGGTTCGCGTTGCTCGTCCCCGCCATCGGGGGGACGTGGGTTATAGCTGGCAGCGCCATGAGCGGCGGGGTGAGCAAACTCCCGCTCGGGCCGGTGCTCGGCGTCCCGATGGCAGCCGTGGGGCTCGGCGCAGGGTTGCCGCTCCTGTTCGGTGCGCTAATGCGCCCGCTCGGGGCAGTCCTCTCGGCGGTGGCAGGGGCGTTGTTTCTGGTGGGCTACGATCTCGCGGTCGGCGATGCCCGCGTCCCCTACTCGGGGGTCAGGTTCGACCCCATACCGGCTTCGCTGCCCATCCCGGATCTCCTGGATTGGACCGGGAGGATCGTCGAGTACGTCCGGGAGTCCCATCCCTCATTCGCCCTTCTTTTCGTGTTGTGGGCGGTGATGGCCGGGGTAGTGTCGCTTGGGGAATGGACCGGCCGGTGGATAGTGGGGCTGCTCGTGGCGGTTGGTGGCGGGGTCTTCGGGTATGCCCTGGTCATCTCCGAGAACCCAAACGCGCGCGGCCAGGCCCTGATATCCCTCGGTTTCGCGGCTATAATGTATGGTGTATTGAGGTATCTTGGGTCACGGGTGAGAGGGTAATTTCCTTTGGGTTTCCTGAAAGGCATAGAAAAGCGGATGGAGTCGCTCGTCGAGGGCGTATTCGGGCGGGCTTTCCGGCGGCAGATCCACCCCGTCGAGATCGCCAAGGGCCTCACGAAGCAGATGGATGAGGGCAGGATGGTCTCCATCTCGCGCACTTACGCACCCAACGACTTCACCATCCACCTCTCCGAGGACGACACCGAGTCCATCCAGGCGTACCAGACGGCTTTGAGGGAAGAGCTGATCCAGTACGCATCCACCCACGCCGAGAACAAGAGCTACCACCTGATGACGCCGCCCAAGATCCGGTTCGCCACGGAGGAATCCCTGCGCTTCGGGGAGTTCGGGGTAACGGCGAAGCTGACAGGCCCGGCAGACGGCCAGCGCGAGAAGGACGCTCCCTCAGACACCTCGGGCCAGACCCGCATCTTCCGCACAGACGACATCACCGCCGCAGCTAGCGGTGGGGGCGATGGCGGCGCGGGCGAACAGGGCACCACGGCCATCTCGGTGGCCGACGCCAGGCGCCACGGGCTGGCGCGCGAAAGAGTTGAGCTGGTCCTGGGCGGCGAGGCGCAGGCGCTGGAAGGACGGGGTCCGTGGACCGTCGGGCGTTCGTACGAAAACGACGTTGTGGTCAACGACCCGAACGTCTCAAGGCAGCACGCCAGGGTCACGCGCTCTGAGAACGGCTTCATAGTCGAGGATCTCGGCTCTACCAACGGCACGCTCCTCGACGGCGCTCCCATAGACCGCGAGCGGATAGAGGACGGCGACGAACTGACCTTCGGCCAGAGCGTTGCCCGCTTCGTCCGCCACATCGACGCCCCGGGTGAAGCCTCGGGAGGAGAGGCTGCGGCGGGCTCCGGAGGGGGCTAGAGAAGTGCTGGAGATCCAGGTTCCCCTGCTTGCGGCGAAAGCCCTGCTGCTCTTGCTGCTGCTTGCATTTATCTACTCCGTGGTGCGCCGGGGAATCGGAGACCTCCGTCAGGTGCCTGAAGAAGGAAAGACCTACGAATCAGGTCGGCGGGAGAACCGGAGGGCAAGGACGCCAGCCCCAACCAGCCTCGGCAACGGGGGCGCCAGGAGTCCGATGGGCAGGCCCGTACCTGGGTCTTACGGCGCTGCCGAGCTAGTGGTAGAGGACTCTGACATCATGGCGCCCGAGACCCGCTTCTCGCTCACTGACGGCGAGGTGTCGCTTGGCCGGTCATCAGCCAACGACATAGTTCTCAAGAGCGACGATTACGCTTCAGGGCGGCACGCCCAGCTAACCAGGCACGGCGGCCTCCTCTACGTGGAGGACACGGGTTCGACCAACGGCACCTTCGTCAACGGGCGCAAGACGGTCGGTGCGACGCCGCTGCGCCCGGGGGATACGGTCAGGGTCGGCTCCACCACGTTCAGGTACGTGGAGTAGCTTTTCGGCATGCTCTATCTGGAACACTTCGGCCTCACCGACGCGGGCAAGGTGCGGCGCAACAACGAGGACTCGATGCTCATCGGCGACGGCGCGGACGAGACGCTCTTCGTGGTTGCAGACGGCATAGGCGGCTTCGAGGCTGGTGAGGTTGCAAGCTCCATGACCGTGGAGGTGCTGCGCCATCTGGAGCCTGACGAAACCTTCGAGGAAGCCATAAGGGACGCCAACCGCCGCATACTGTCAGCCGCCCGCGACGACGAAAAGCTCTCCGGGATGGGCACGACGGTGGTGGCCCTGCGCTTCGGCGGCAACCGCGGGGAGCCGCGCGCTGAGATCTCACACGTCGGCGACTCCAGGGCGTACCTGCTGCGGGACGGAATCCTGCGTCCCCTGACAGAAGACCATTCGCTGGTCGCGGAACTAGTGCGCAGCGGCGACCTCACCCGCGCCCAGGCTGCGGAACACCCCCAGAAGAACCTCATAACCCGCGCCCTCGGGGCGGAAGACGAGGTCGAGGCGGACAACATGGTGCTGCCGGTCGAGGCGGGAGACCGGCTTCTGCTTTGTTCCGACGGGCTTTCTGACATGATCTCCGAGGACCGCATAGGCTCCATTCTGAGGGAACATAGGGAGAACCCCGAAGCCCCGTCGCGGATTTTGATCTCCGCAGCCCTGGACGCCGGCGGCACGGACAACGTGACGGTGGTGGTTGTTGACGTAAAGGTGGCCGAGGAGCCGAAGGAGGACTCCAGGGGCGGCACGCGGGAGATGGAGGCAGTGCCACCTCCCGACCAGGACGGCCACCTCCCGAGACGCCAACCCGGCAACTCCCGGAGCGAGGCCAGGACCGCCAGGAGCAGGAGGGCGGCGAGGGGCAGGGCGAGGCGCAAGAGATCCCGCGGTATCCTGGGTGTGCTGGGGAAAGCTATCCGGGGCCTCGCAGTGATCCTGGTGGTGATCGCGGCCCTCACACCGGCTTATCTGTGGGGCTCCAGCCGGTACTTCCTGAGCTTCGATGCCGGGGAGGTGGTGCTGAACCAGGGTATCCCTTACTCTATTGGGAGCCTCGACCTCAATCGGGTGGACAAACGGACTGGCGTGCAGGAATCCGAGGTGGCCGACCCATACAGGGCGCCCATAGAGAACCACAAGCTGTATACCAGGGATGAAATAGACAAAGTCGTGCAGGATCTGGGAAGTTAGAAGGTTTTGACGTGACCCAACGCGCCACCACGCCCATGATCCTGGCCCTGCTCGTCACCATAATGGGATTCGCAACCCTGATCTTCGTTCAGCAGGCGACGAGCCCGCCGCTCATCTACGGGGCGTACTATGCGGGTACGCTGTTTGCGCTCTACCTTGGCGTCAGGCTGTGGTTGCCGCACTCAGACGTGCTGCTCCTGCCCATAGTGACGCTGCTCACGGGACTCGGACTCGTCCTCATCTTCCGTCTCACTTACAATGTCCCCGGTGTGGAGGGTTTGGCCCTCAGTCAGGCAATATGGATACTGGTAGGCAGCGGGGCCATGCTCTTCATAGTGCTCTTCTTCCGCAACTACTCGCGACTCTTCAACTACAAATACCTCATGGTGATAGCCGCTTTCGGCCTGATCCTGATGACCTTCACGCCCCTGGGCTACGAGGTCAACGGCGCGCAGTTGTGGGTTGACCTGGGGCCTGTGAACTTCCAGCCATCGGAGTTCGCCCGCATTGCGCTCACCATCTTCTTCGCGGGATACCTGGCCGAGAAGCGCGAGGTGATGGCGGCCACCAGCCGTACCTTCATGGGCGTGCAACTTCCCGCCATCAAATACTTCGGGCCCGTGGCCCTTGTGTGGGCAGGTTCCCTCGGGCTTTTGATCTTCGAGAAAGATCTCGGGTCGAGCCTGCTGTTCTTCGCCGTGCCTTTGTTGATGCTCTACGTGGCGACGGGCCGCACCGCGTACGTGATCCTGGGCTCCATCCTCTTCGCTTTCGGTTCGATCCTCACCTTCCTGCTGTTCGACCACGTGAAGGTGCGGGTGGAGGCATGGCTAGACCCGTGGGAAGAACCGGATAGCACGGGGTTCCAGATCCTCCAGAGCATCTTCAACATCGCGGACGGCGGCCTGACCGGAACGGGGCTCGGGGCGGGATTCTCCCAGACAATCCCCGAGGTTCAGACCGACTTCATCTTCTCCACGGTAGCCAGCGAGCTTGGCCTGGTCGGGGCGACTGCTGTGATCCTGGCTTTCCTGTTCTTCACCTACAGGGGGATCAAGATCGCGCTTCTGGCAGGCGATGACGCCTCCAAACTCCTGGCTTTCGGCCTGACCGCCATGTTCGCCATGCAGACCCTGGTTATCATAGGCGGCGTGACCAAGGCGATACCGCTTACAGGCATCACGCTGCCCTTCGTCTCCTACGGAGGCTCTTCGGTGGTCGGTAGCTTCATCCTCACTGGCTTGCTGCTGGTGATCTCCGAGCGTTCAGGCAAGCGCGAGGCGGAGGAGTTGCTCCCGCCCGAGGATCGCCTGTGAACGTCCACCTGCTGCGCACGTTCTACCTTTTCGTCGCTGGCTTCGTGGCGCTGGTTGGGATGCTCGTCTACTGGCAGGTCTACGCCCGCGAATCTCTGGCGAACAACCCGAACAACGGCCTGCAAACCAGGCGGTCCATAGAGGCGCCGAGGGGCCTCATCCTGGCTGGCGATGGCAAGACCGTGCTCGCCCGCAGCGAGGGCCACAAAACGAAAGGCGGCGCCGTATACGAGAGGATCTACCCTCAAGGGGCAGCGTTCTCGAACGTGATCGGCTACTGGAGCGTGCGCTACGGGGCGAGCGGCATCGAGATAGCCGAGAATTCCAACCTCTCGGGCGTCAGCAGCGACCCGACAACCCTCGACGACCTCATAAACCAGGTCCGAGGCGGACGTCAGCCTGGCAACAACGTGGAGCTCACCCTCGACCCGGAGTTGCAGCGGATAGCGTACGACGAGCTTGGGCAGACGGTAACGGGCAGGGGTTCGGCGATGGCAATAGACCCGAAAACAGGCGAGATACTCGCCCTCGTAACAAGCCCTTCCTATGAGCCAAACAACATAGACGACGAGTTCCCCAAGCTCATCCAGAACCCGAACGCGCCCCTTCTCGACAGGGCCACCCAGAGCCTCTATCCGCCAGGCTCGACCTTCAAGCTCATAACCTCAAGCGCCGCGCTCAAGGCAGGCGTTCGGCCCACAGACGAGTTCTTCGACCCTGGTTATCTGGATACGCCTGGGTACAGGGTCTACAACTATCAGGGAAAGGATTATGGGGAGTTGACCTTCGCCGAGGCGCTGGCATTCTCCGTGAACGTGATCTTCGCCAAGATAGCCATATACGAGGTGGGTCCGCAGCTCCTCTACGACACGGCAAGGGATTTCGGGTACGGCGATCCCTACGACGACTTCATCCTGCCGGTATCCGGCAGCGACCTCGGGTATCCCGTGGATCAATGGGTAGAGGGAAACACTGCCCAGATCGCCTTCGGCCAGGACAGGGTCTCATCCAACGTCTTCGAGATGGGCCTCGTGGCAGCCACCGTAGCCAACGACGGCGTGATGATGGAGCCCAGGCTGGTGCGCGAGGTCCGCTCCCCGGACGGCATCATAATAGACCGCCCCGCCCAGAGCGTCCGCAGGCGACCCATAGACGTGCAGACCGCGCAGACCCTCAACCAGATGATGCAGGGCGTCATCACCACGGGCCAGCTCACGGCCGCCGAGGTCCCAGGCGTCAAGGTGGCTGGCAAGACGGGAACGGCCGAGGCTCCGCCGCGCGAGCCGCATTCATGGTTCGTCTCCTTCGCCCCGGCGGACGACCCCCAGATAGCCGTGGCCGTCATGGTGGAGAACGGGGGCGAGATCGCGCCGAACGGCGATGCTGACACCCCTGCAATTCCCATCGCACAAGACATGATGGAGGAGTATCTGAAGCGTGACGGCGGTTAGCGTTATAATTCTTGCCTGTGCAGCATCTAGTAGATAATCGCTACCGTGTCGTGAAGCCGCTTGGCAGCGGTGGCATGGCCGACGTTTACCTGGCCCATGACGACGTGCTCGACCGCGACGTAGCCCTCAAGGTCATGAGCGGACGCTACTCCAGCGACGACGAGTTCGTGGAGAGGTTCAGGCGCGAGGCCCAGAGCGCGGCTGCCCTCTCGCACCCCAACATCGTCTCCATCTACGACAGGGGAGAATCAGAGGGCGGAACGTACTACATAGCCATGGAGTACCTGCCTGGCGGCACCCTCAAGGATCACATAGTCAAGCACGGGGCCTTGTCGGCCCGCACGGCCTCTGCTGTGGCGCTCCAGATCGCCTGCGCCCTCCAGGCAGCGCACCGGCGGGATGTGATCCACCGCGACATAAAGCCGCACAACATCCTCATTACCGACTCTGGCGACATCAAGGTAACTGACTTCGGAATAGCCAGGGCCGCTACCTCTTCTACCATGACGAGGACTGGTTCGATCCTCGGCACCGCCCACTACATCTCCCCTGAGCAGGCTATGGGAGATCCCGCAGGCCCAGAGAGCGACCTGTACTCCCTCGGCGTCGTCCTGTACGAGATGCTCACGGGCGAGCTGCCATACGACGCTGACACCCCGATCGGGATCGCCATGAAGCACGTCAACGGTCCCCTGCACCCGCCCATAGAACTCGACCCATCCATTCCCGAGGGCATAAACGCGATAACCGTGCGGCTCCTTGCCAAGAGCCCAGAGGAGCGCTACGACAGCGACGCCGACCTCATAGATGACCTCGAAAGGGTGAGCAAGGGCCTCGCCCCCAGGGAAGCCACCACGGAGATGGTGACCAGGGCGATGGCGGCGGTGGTCCCTGGCCGCGCGATTGCTTCCGGCGCGGAAACCACCCGCATTCCCCCGCCTTCGAATCCGAGAAGGAAAGGCGACCGCAGTAGGGGAATGCCCCCTGCCATGATCCTGTTCATGATCGCTATCCTGGCCCTGCTGGCGTGGGCAGCCTACGCGATCATCCAGAACGCACAGGAAGAAACGCCCCCACCGAAGATCGAGGTTCAAGACCTCAAGGGCATGACCGTGGACGAGGCGCGGGTCGCTTTGGGCAGGGACTTCGGGCTCATCATCGAAGACGAGCAAGGAGGCGAAGAGCCCTTAGACACCATCCTGAGCCAGAAACCCGGGAGCAACGCGCGCGCCGCGAAAGGCTCTGACATCAAAGTGGTGATAGTCGGAACCCAGATAGCGGACGTACCCGACGTCACGGGCAAACAGAGTGGGGACGCAGAGCGCGAACTCAAGAGCGCAGGGTTCAAGGTGAACGTGGAAGAGAAAGAAGCCAGGGAGCAGGAAGGGGCTGTCATTGCCCAGGATCCATCAGGCGGAAAGGCCAGGGTGGACTCGGAGGTGACGATCACGGTAAGCACGGGCCCCCCGACGGTCGAGATGCCTAGCGTTCTCGGCAAGACCCCGGCGCAGGCGGCTGAGCTACTCTCCCAGTCCAACCTGGTTCTCGGCTCGTCTTCCGACACACAACCGAGCGACACCGTGGCGGAGGGTTCTATCCTGAAACAGAAGCCGAAGGAGGGGGACGAGGTCGAGGAGGG
>JACDAR010000358.1 GCA_013695335.1 Rubrobacter sp. | reverse complement strand
GCTCATCGCCATTGCCGTCCGCCGTTCGAAGAAGTAATTTTCAGCGGAAGAGAAAGCATTTAGCGGCCTCCGATCTCCCCGACTACCAGTGAAGCCTGCTCCAGACTTTGACGCAATGACATTTCGGGATCATCACCCGAGAGCCACGAGGCGAGGAACGCCGCGCAGAAAGCATCGCCCGCACCCGTTGTATCAACCACCCTGGCGGGTACGGCCGGAAGGCGCACCGACGGTTCAGCCTTCCCCGAAAACATTGCGCCATCAGCACCCAGCTTGAGCACCACGTTGGGGTAAACCTCACGCAATCGGGCGACGATGGATTCGGGGTTTGTGAAGCCAGCTAGCAGCGCGCCTTCTTCGAGGTTGGGAAAGATGATGCCCGCGCTTGCGGTCCATCGCAAGAACTTTTCGGGTCCGATGTCTTCGAGGACGGCGACGGATGAAGGGTCAACGGAGATCGTCATGTTCGTCTCGCTGGCCCGGTTCATGGCCTCAATGACGGTCCTGCGGGAGTCGGGGTGGGAGAAACCGTAGCCTGTGAGGTGGAGATGCCTTCCAGTCTCGAATAGGTCTTCAGGGAGGTCTTCAGGGCGCAGGAGCTGGCTGGCCGAGCGGTCTGTGATCATGGTGCGCTCCCCCGTCTCGTCCACCAGGATGACCACCTTGCCTGTGGGCGCTGAAGGGTCTTCGGCCAGACGTGGGATCACACCCTCGCCCCCCAACTCTTCGGACAGGGATCTTCCGAAGAAGTCGGGCCCCACCTTCCCCACGAAGTACGTCTCGACGCCGAGCCGGGCCAACCACACAGCCATGTTCGCGCTCGAACCGCCGGCCCTGACGCTGATCGAAGCCCGGGTATCCGTTCCACGGGACAGCGGTCCCCCGACCTCGGCCAGCACATCAACGAGGAGGTCTCCGATCACCACGACCGGAGACGGCTTCTTCAAAGGGCGCGTTCTCTGGCTTTGATCCTCGCAAGCGCGATGGCTATGCGGGCGGCCAGGCTAGCGTTGTTACGAATGATTTGCTCGTTCACCCCGAGGCTCGCGCCGCCTGTGGCCTCCCGAAAATGTGTCAGCAGAAACGGTGTGACGTCCTTGCCCCGAATGCCCTGTCGCTTCAGTTCATCGAGCCCTTCTTCGAGGGCGCGGTCGTGGAGATCCCGGTCCAGTTGCTCGTTCTCGGGGATGGGGTTGGCGATTACGAGGCCGCATCCATCCTGCCCGATCCTCCCGGTGGCGGCCACGAGCCGCGCAGCCTCTTCTTCGTCCTCCACGCTCCAGTCGAGCTGGCTGCCCGAGTCCGTGAGGTAGAAGCCTGGGAAACGCAGGGTGCGGAAACCAGCGACCGGTACGCCCAGCGTTTCGAGGTGCTCCAGCGTGGCCGGCACGTCCAGGATGGACTTGACGCCGGAGCAAACCACCGCCACAGGCGTCCGGGAGAGGGCTGCGAGGTCGGCGGATATATCCCACGATTCGCGCGCTCCGCGATGGACACCGCCGAGGCCGCCCGTGGCGAAGAGCCTCACCCCGGCGCGGGCCGCCAGGTGCGCCGTGGCTGCCACAGTCGTGGCCCCGTGGCTACCCTTCGCGATGGCGGACGGGAGGTCTCGGATAGAGAGTTTCGGTACGCCGCCGTCCCCGAGCAGTTCGAGTTCATCAGGGACGAGCCCGACCTTCGGTACGCCCCCGATCACGGCTACCGTGGCTGGCACTGCCCCCTCCGCCCTGACTATGTCCTCCGCTTCGCGAGCGAGATCCAGATTATTCGGATGGGGCAAGCCGTGTGAGATCAGGGTTGACTCCAGCGCGACGACTGGTCCGCCGTCACCGAGCGTATCCCGGACTTCGGCGGATACCTCCAGGTTCACGCCCGGGGCGTCTCCCACGGCAGCAGCGCGGCCTGTGCGTCGGATTCCCTGTCCTCCCTGATCGCGGGTAGGGATGCTGCGTCTATGAGGCCGACCGAAGCTGCATGCTCGGCGGCGGCAACGGTATCATCAACGAGGAGCATCGGAATGCCGAAGGCGCGGACCCGTTCGGCGATCTTCTGCACTATCCCTGTGCGGCCCTTTCTACGTATGTCCCGGATATACACGGCAAGCACCCTGTCAGGGTATTCCTCCGAGATCTGGGCGTAAGTCTCCGCGTCTTCCTGGCCCGAATCTCCCACCAGCACGAACGGAAGTTCGGCGTGCGCGTCCATCAGGTCGCGTATCACAGCGAGCTTGTGACTGCGATGGTCCATGCCGCGCAGTACGTCCTTCAGGCCGGCCCAGTCCCGCAAGAAGATCGGACCAGCAGGGATGCCCTGTATGTCAAGAAAATCTTCGAGGAGATCGTAGAGGTTCCACGGGCCGGTGGAGACGTAGAAGATCGGGTTGGTCTCACTTCCTGACC
>JACDAR010000330.1 GCA_013695335.1 Rubrobacter sp. | reverse complement strand
CAGAGTAGATGTTGGCGGTATCGAAGAGGTTGATCCCGGCGTCCAGGCACATATCGACCTGCCGCTTCGCACCGGCGACGTCGGTGGAGCCAACCTTGCTGAATCCCCCCTGCCCCCCGAACGTCATAGTACCGAGGGTCAGGGCCGAGACGTTCAAACCCGAATGTCCGAGACGACGATACTCCATGCAGTCCTCCCAACGACTGGCTTACCAGGACAAGCGCCAGCCTACCACGATAAGCGCCAGCCCGAGGAGCGTCGCCAAGAACGATCCAGCCCCCGCCGCACATCCCGAGCAAAGCGTTCCTGCTGGCCGATGACAGGATTGTCAGATCACCCTATACCTTCAACTTGAACAATTTAGAAGGAGCTTGCCAAATTCTATTGATGTTGTTCATTGTGCATAACATGTGGGCGCTATAGACTTCTCGCATGGAATACAAGATGGATCGTAGAGTCTTCTCCGTCGTTTCGTTGGAGGAACAAGACGAAGATGAGAAGAGATATTGGCGCGGCAAGAGTCCGCATGAGAGACTACTGGCCGTCGAGGAAATCCGGCAGATGATCTATGGCTACGATCCCGCTTCCACCCGACTTCAGCGAGTTCTTGAGGTTGCTCAACGAGCATGAAGTGAGGTACCTGCTCGTGGGCGGGTACGCGGTGGGCTATCACGGTTACGGGCGACGGCGGACATGGACATCTGGGTGGATCGCGAACGAGACAACGCGGAGCGTCTGGTGGAAGTCCTTCGCGAGTTCGGTTTCGGAGGCAGTAATCCCACCTCGGAGATGTTCCTCGAAGAATCGCGTGTGATCCGGATGGGCGTGCCCCCGATCAGGCTGGAACTGTTGACGTCGGTGTCGGGCGTTGGTTTTGAGGAGTGTTATGCGGCACGCATCGTCGAAGTGTGGGATGACGTGAGCGCGAACATCATCAGCCTTCCGAATCTGAAAGCAAACAAACGGGCCAGCGGTCGTCTGAAAGACCTGAATGATCTAGAGTACTTAGGATGAGCCGCTTCGAATCATAGGCTCTCGACAGCTACTCTCTACTAGACGGACTTCGAGATCACCGTAGGCATAATCTCCCGCCCGTAAGCGTCAAGCGTCTCGTCCATGGCGTCGTGCATGAAGCAAAGTAAGCAAGTGGACCACAACCTTGCTCTATACTTAATCTATGGCTGACTCCACGCGCACAGTCCGTATCCAGAAGCTCCACGAACAAGGCAAGGAGACAGACCTGGAGAACACAACAGCGGCTGACTGGCTCTTAATGGTGTGGCCGCTCACGCAAGATGCCTGGGCTTTCAAGGACGAAACCATTGCTGAATCCAGATTACAGAGACATTCTGTTCGCGTTCTCAGAAGCGGGCGTTAAGTACCTGCTGGTAGGCGCTTATGCGATGGCCGCACATGGTCAAGTAAGAGCTACGGGAGATATAGACCTTTTGGTGGAGACGAACCGGGAGAACTCTGCAAAGGTGATGGCAGCTCTGGAGAGCTTTGGAGCACCGCTCCACGAGATACAGCAGGAAGACTTCGAGAAAGCGAATGTTGTTCTTCCAGATCGGTGTGGCACCACGGAGGATAGACATTCTGACCAGCATAGACGGCGTGGAGTTCTCCGAAGCTTGGGAAGGACGTCAAGAAGTGCGAGTCTCAAACATAGACGTACCCGTGATCGGCCGTCCAGAGCTCATTAGGAATAAGCTGGCTACCGGAAGGACCAAGGATCTTGCCGATGCTGAATGGCTGCAAGGCGAAGAGTGAAACTCTCATCGCTTATCCAAACGACGGCATGATCTCCCGTCCGTAAGCGTCAAGCGTCTCGTCCATCGCGTCGTGCATTAGGTAGATGTTGAATTGATCCACGCCGAGGCTCCTTAGCTCGGTCAGCTTCGACACGTGATCCTCGACCGTACCGAGTACGCAAAAGCGGTCCACGATGTCGTCTGGGACGAAGTCGGTGCTCGGGTTGCCGGCCCGTCCGTGGTGGCTGTAGTCGTAGCCCTCGCGAGCCTTTATGTAGTCGGTGAGGGCGTGCGGGACTCCGCCATCCTCGCCGTAACGGGATACGAGGTCCGCGACGTGGTTTCCGACCATGCCGCCGAACCACCGGCACTGGTCAAGCTGATGGTCGAGGTCTCCGCCGACGTATGCAGGGGCGGCTACGCAGGTCTTTATGTCCTCGGGATCGCGGCCAGCCTCGACTGCTGCTTCGCGGACGTGGTTCATGGTCCACTCCAGGATCACGGGGTCCGCCAGTTGCAGGATGAAACCGTCTGCGACCCGTCCGATGAGGCTGAGAGCTTTCGGGCCATAGCCAGCCATCCACACGTCGAGCTTCCCTTCACGCACCCACGGAATGCGGACCTTCGTGCCCGCGTAATCTACCTCTCTGCCCTCGGCTAGATCCTTGATCACGCGCATCGCCTCTTCGAGCTGCCGCAGCGTCGTCGGCTTCCTGCCGAGTACCCGCACCACCGAGTCGCCGCGCCCTATGCCGCAGATGGTGCGGTTGCCGAACATGTCGTTCAGGGTGGCGAAGGTCGAGGCCGTCACCGAAGGGTCGCGGCTCACCGGGTTGGTCACGAACGGGCCGACCACGATCCTCTCCGTCGCGGAAAGCATCTGGGAGTGGATCACAAACGGCTCCTGCCAGAGCACGTGCGAGTCGAACGTCCAGGCGTGCGTGAATCCGAACCGTTCAGCCCGTTGTGTCAACTCAATGACACGACTCGCTGGCGGGTTGGTCTGAAGGGTCACGCCGAAGTCCATGATCTCCGCCTCTCTACTTTTTGCTGTGCCACCACTCTCGGAACTCCGTGCAGAGCCCGTCACTATTCATCTGGACCAGGAAGATGCCGTCGAGTTTCACCGGGGTGTCAGACGAGAGCCTCGTGAAATCCACCTTCCAGCGCGCGATCCCCCTATCTTCTGTGACCGCTAGTACCTCGCTGGAGAAGCTGACATCCCGCTGCGAGCCGGTCGCCCCGGCCCAGTACTCCGAGATGCCTTCACGGGCCCTGGCTGGCTCGTCGAATGGGGTCTCGTAGTATGGCGCGTCATCGGTGAAGAGCCGCGCGGCAGCCTGCGGGTCTCTGCTCTCCCAGGCTTTGCCATATGCGTCGAGCCAGTTCTCGAAGGATTCCCGGTCCATGCGTCAGCCCTTTCCCGAACCAGCGATCGCGCTCGCCGCCCCGAGCGCCAGGTAGACGCCACCGGAGATATAGCGCCGTCCGCGCCGGAAGCCTGGGCCCACGCTCTTGCGCCGCAGCCAGTCGCCCACCGTGCTCGCGAGCAGGGCGTAGAGTCCGTCGGAGATCAGGGCGATGGTTACGAACGTGACGCCTAGCGCCAGTATTTGGAGCCAGCCAGCGCCCTGGGAAGGATGCACGAACTGTGGCAGGAATGCGAAGAAGAACAGAGCGGTGTTGGGGTTGAGCACGTTGACTACAACGCCCTGCGAGAAGATGCGCGAAAGCCGATCCGGAGTTGCGGTCGCGGCCACCGCCTCATCACTGGCGAAGAAGATGCGCTGGATGCCGAGCCAGACGAGGTAAGCCACACCAAGCCACTTCACCACGGAGAAGGCCATCGCGGACGAGGCGAGGATTGCCGAGAGTCCGACCGCAGCAAACGCGGCGTGTACGAGCCCGCCCAGGCTGACGCCGAGAACGGAGGCGAGGCCCGCTGGACGCCCCTGGTCCACGCTGCGCGTGATGATGTAGAAGACCGCCGGGCCGGGGACCACCACAAGCACCAGCGATGCCACGACGAAGACCCCGAATGTGGATGCGTCCGGCACCAGCCTACGCCGTCTCCGGCTCTTCGCCCCGCTCCGCTGCCGGTTCTGAGGCACGGCCACCGATCTGGGACAGGATCAGGTACGCCACGGCCGTCACGCCGAAGGTGAAAAACAGGCCGTAGTTGTACAGACTCTCGATGAACGTGGGATTCTGGAAGACGCCGGCAAAGCCGGGGGTCGTGGCGGCCTTGAAGAAGCCGGGCAACACGGGGACGACGCCGACGAATACCGCCAGGATGGCCCGCCAGTTCCAGCCGCCGGAGTAGGCGTAGCGCCCGTCCAGCCTGTACAGGTCTCTGAGGTCGAGTTGGCGGCGGCGTACGATCCAGTAGTCCACGATCATTACGGCCCCGATGGCCCCGAGCAGGCTGCCGTAGCCGACGAGCCACGTGAAGATGTAAGCCCCGGCTGTCTCGAGGAGTAGCCACGGGAACGAGAGAACGCCTATGACCGCCGTGATCATGCCTCCCATGCGGAACGATATGAACTTCGGGGCCAGGTTCGAGAAGTCGAAGGATGGCGAAACTACGTTCGCGGCCATGTTCGTGGAGACCTGGGCTATCGCGATCACGATCATGGCGAGTATCAGGAGCGCCGGTATGTCGCCCGTGAGCCGCGTGACGAGCTGCACCGGGTCCCAGATGGCTTTGTCGAAGACAACGATGGTGGCGGCCGTGACGGCGATGCCGATGAAGCTGAAGGCCGTCATCGTCAGCGGCAGGCCGATGGCCTGACCGATGATCTGAGAGCGCTGGCTCTGGGCGTAGCGGGTGAAGTCAGGGACGTTGAGGGAGAGCGTGACCCAGTACCCCACGTTCGCCGCGAGGCTGGGCCAGAAGAGCGCCCAGAACGGCGCATCACCTTGCTGGAGTTGCGCCGAGGTCGTGAACACGTTGCCGATGCCTCCACCAGCGACGAAACCCCAGATCAGGAGCGCGATGCTGCCCCCGATCAGGAGCGGCGCCGCCAGGGATTCGAAGATCTTCACGCCCTCGATACCGGTCAGGATGATCACCACCTGTATCGCCCAGAACACACCGAACGCGATGAACGAGTGGTAAGGCACGTTCGCCCATCCGCCCCAGGCCGCTGTCGTCAGGACGTCGAGGGCGACGCCGCCGAGCCACGTCTGGATGCCGAACCAGCCGCACGCCACGAGCGCGCGGGACATCGCTGCGAAGTTCGCCCCGCGCACCCCGAACGAAGCCCGCACGAAGACCGGGAACGGGACACCGTACTTGGTCCCGGCGTGGGCGTTCAGGAGCATCGGGATAAGGACGATGAGGTTCCCGAGCGAGATGGTCAGGAGCGCCTGCCACCAGTTCATGCCGGCGGCCATCAGGCCGGCAGCCAGCAGGTACGTGGTGATGACGATGGAGATCCCGATCCAGAGCGCCATGAAATTGTACGTGGTCCAGGTGCGCTCCTCTGGCTCGGTCGGCGCGAGGTCGTTGTTGTACAGGGGCGACGCGCTTACCTCGGCCTTGATCCTGCCCAACTCCGCCGGATCCCTGACCCCGAGATCCCCATAATCTTCACGTTCCATTTGCCTCCTTTCGGCCTGAAGGTTTCAGGTCGTCGGGGCGGTTCGCGAACCGCCCTTACGGGTTTCAGCTTTCGTTCTTGCCTGTAACCTGACGCCTACTTTCCCGCCCACTCCATCGTCTTCTCCGTGAGCCGGTGCAGCGCCCGCACGCTCATCTCGATATCCTTCTCCGGCGTATCCTCGTCTTTGGTGTGGCTGAGGCCGCGTAAGCTCTTCACGAACAGCATCACCGTCGGCATGAGGCGCGCCATCTCCGCCGCGTCGTGCAGCGGCCCGCTCGGCAGGCGGTGGGACTCTCCAGCGATCTCCATTATGGCTTCATGCGCGAGTTCGATCAGGCCGTCGTCGAACGGGATAGGCTCTATCTGCCACAGCCGCTCCCACTCGACAGAGACATCCTCCTCCCCGGCGACGCGCTCGCTGGCCTCTTTCGCCTTCGCCAGCATGTCAGCCAGCACGTCGGCGTCGAGGGCGCGCTGGTCGAGGGACATCTCGCAAAGGCCGTTGAAAGCCGTCACTATGGCCGGGCTGACGTTCACGAAACCAGTCGTCGCCCGCACGTCGTCGCGCCCCGCAGCATCGTCCCGAAACTCGATGGCGGATCTGGCAGCCGCGATAAAGGCGTCGCGCCGTACCTCCATCGGCGTGGAGCCCGAATGCGCGTGCTGACCCGTGAACCGGACGGCGTGCCTCTCCACCCCGAACGTCCCGAGCACGACGCCGAGCGGGAGGTCCATCCTTTCGAGCACAGGCCCCTGTTCGATGTGAAGCTCCAGATAAGCTGCGGCGTTCTCCAACTGCTTGCCTGCCTCGTTGGCCCGGTCGAGGTCCACGCCGTGCTCCCGCAGGGCGTCGGGGAGCGCGACGCTGTCCCGGTCTTTCAGGTTACGAACGTCGTTCGGTTTCAGCGCCCCTGCCGCGGCCCCCGAACCGAAAAGGCTGCGACCAAAGCGGGCGCCCTCCTCGTCGGCCCAGTCCACGAGCCGCAGGGTGACGGGCCGCTGCTGCGGGGCGAGGGCTCGCATGACCTCAAGCGCCCCGATCACGTTCAGGGCGCCGTCGAGCCAGCCGCCGTTCGGGACAGAATCTATGTGGCCCCCGAGGATGACGGCTTTTTCGGAGTCGCCTGGGGCGGTGGCCCAGACGTTCCCGGCTTCGTCGGTCTCGATCTCCGTGATGCCCTCGATCTCCTCCAGCTTGCCCCTGAACCAGTCGCGGGCCTCGCGCCAAGTCTCCGTCCACGCGACCCGGCGGGCGCCGTCCGGGCCGCCGGTGAGTTCGGCCAGTTCCTTCAATTCTTCGACGGCGCGGCGGGCGTCCACGCCTTCTGCCTGCATCAGCTGACCTTCGCTTCGGAGCCGATCTCCGCCAGCGCCTCTTCGAAGGCGTCCGCCGCCTCCTTCGCGGCCTCGCGGGTGATGCTGAGCGGCGGCGAGATGCGAACGGCGTTCGCGCCGATGCCGCCCTTTCCGACCAGAACGCCCCGCTCCCGGCACGCCTGCAGGAAGCGCACAGCGGCCTGCGGGTTCGGACCACCTTCGGGGCCGACCATCTCAAGGGCCAGCATCAGGCCCCGTCCGCGGACTTCCCCGACGACGGGGCTATCCTTCGCCATCTTCACGAGGCGATCCTTCAGATAGCCGCCGACCTCGTCGGCGTTCTTCTGGAGGTCGTTCTCCAGGATGTATTCCAGGTTGGCGAGGGCGCCGGCGGTCGAGACGTGGTTGCCGCCGAAGGTCGCGAGGTGGAGCTTGCCCGCCATCGAATCCAGGAGCTCGGAGCGGCCCATCACGGCCCCGATGGCAAGGCCGTTGCCCAGTCCCTTGGCCATCGTGATCATGTCAGGCTCGACCCCAGACTCCTCTATCCCCCAGAAGTGGCTTCCGGTCCTGCCGAACGCCGTCTGTACCTCGTCGGAGATATACAGGATGCCCGTCTCGTCCAGGATCTCCTTGACCCCCCGGATGTATTCCGGTGGCAACTCTATGAAGCCGCCAACCCCCTGCACAGGCTCGGCGATAAGGGCGGCCACGTGTCCGGTTGTGGCGGTCTGGATGAGGTTGCGCATGTCTTCGGCGCAGGCACGGGCGAATTCCGCATCCTTCTCGTAGCGACCGTAGAGGGATGAGTACGAATGGTGGGGCGGCATCGCATATGTGACGTCGAGGGCGGAGCGGCTCGTCGGGCGCCAGGTGCTCTGGCCCGTAATGCCCATCGTGCCGAAAGACCCGCCGTGGTACGAGCCGCGCATCGCGAGCACCTCGCTCGAACGGCGGTACTGCGTTGCGAAGAGCAGGGCAGCCTCGTTCGCCTCCGATCCGCTGTTCACGAAGAAGACCTTCTGGTCGCCGGAGATCGGGGAAACGGAGATCAGCTTTTCCGCCAGCTTGATCTGGTTCTCTATCAGGTAGAGCGTGGAGGAGTGCATGACCTTCCCCGCCTGCTCCCTGACGGCCTCCACGATCTCCGGGATGTTGTGGCCGCTGATGGTCGTCACGATGCCGCCGAAGAAGTCCAGGTACTCATTCCCCTCGGAATCCCAGACCCTGAAGCCCTCGCCGTGGGAGATCTCCATCGGCTCGTCGTAGTAGAGCGAGACCCACTCCGGGATGACGGCTTTATGCCTCTGTAGCAACTCGTCCGGTTTCATGCTCGTTACCCGCTTTCCGATTCGCCCATCACACCCGCGTTTCCAGCCCCGGCGCCTCGAAGCTCCGCTCCACGAACTGGCCCGAGCCGTGCTCGCCCACGACCTCGCCATCCCTGTAGACCAGCCCGCCCCGCACGTACACCGCCGCCGGACCGCCCCGGAAAGACATCCCCTCATACGGCGTGTAGTCCACGTTGCCGTGCCGGTTCTCGGCGGTCGCCGTGATCTCCAGTTCCGGGTCCCAGAGAACCACATCGGCATCCGCACCCGGAACCAGAGCGCCTTTGCGTGGATACATGCCGTGGATCTTCGCCTGGTTGGTCGAGAGGACCGCGACGAACTGGTTCTCGTTGAGACGGCCCTCGCTAACCCCGAGCTTCCAAAGGGCCATCGCCCGCTCCTCCGCGCCGGGGAGGCCGTTAGGGATCAGGGTGAAGTCATCCCGGCCCAGCTCCTTCTGCTCGTGGTAGTTGAACGCACAGTGGTCCGACCCGAATATTTGCAGGTCCCCGATCTGCAAACCCCGCCACAACGCCTCCCTGTTCCACTCGTGCCGCAGGGGCGGGGAACACACGTACTTGGCGCCCTCGAAGCCCTCACGCGCCAGATCGTCGTAGGAGAAGGCGAAGTACTGCGGGCAGGTCTCCGCGTACACGGTCTGCCCGAGTTCGTGCGCCCTGTGGACTTCTTCCAAGGCCGCTTCGCAAGAGACGTGGACGACGAGCAGCGGGGCGCCTGCTATCGCGGCGAGCTGGATGGCCCGGTTCGTCGCCTCTGCCTCGACCTCCTCGGGCCGGGTGAGCGCATGGAAGCGCGGGGCGGTGTTGCCCTGTGCCAGCGCCTGCTGCTGGAGCTTGGCGATCACATCGCCGTTCTCGGCGTGGACCATGACGAGAACGCCCGCGTCGCGGGCTATCTGCATGGCCTCGAAGAGATCGTCGTCCTCGGTATAAAGCGGCGTACCCTTGTACGCCATGAAGATCTTGATTGACGAGACACCTTTCTCGGGGAGGCTCGGGATCTCCGCCTTTATCTCATCCGTGAGGTTGGTTATGGCGACGTGGTAGCCGTAGTCCGTGATCGCCTTTCCCTCGGACTTCCCCCTCCAGGTCTCTATGGCATCGGCGAGGCTGCCATCCACGTCCTGCAGCGAGAAGTCAACGATGGTCGTCGTGCCGCCGGCCACGGCCGCCGCGGTGCCGCTCGCCCAGTCGTCCGCGGTCATGGTTCCCCCGAATGGCATGTCCATGTGGGTGTGCCCGTCTATGAAGCCTGGCATGACCAGCTTGCCCGAGGCGTCAACCACCTCCGCATCTTCGGGGTCGATGTTCGCACCGATGGCAAAGATCCTGCCGTCCTCGACGAGCACGTCCGCCCTATAGCTGCCGTCGGCGGTGACCACGGTCCCACCGGAGAAAAGAAGCCTGCTCATGGTACTCTCCTTCCACTTTGCAGCGATGTGTTGGCTAACTCTCGCACAACCCGCGCCTTCGCGTCAATCGTGAATTCCTTCGGGTTCGACCGCTGTCTTACCGCCCCAGAATACCTTGCTCTCGCGGATCGGCGTTCGGACCAGGCGCCACTTCTCTCAGGCAGACGGGCGCCATCTCGGGAAGCAGCACACCGCGGGGACTGGACGCCCGATCATGGCGCCCCGCCTATCCCTCCAGCCGGTCGGCCGAACCATTGTCCCAGAGGCGCAGTTCGAGACCTATCTCCCCCAGTCTGATCCTCAGAGCTTCGGCGGTGTCCGGTTGGCAGACGCAGAGCACGCCGCCTTCCTTGCCGTCGTCGCGGGCGAGCGCGGCGGCCACTGCGGTGGCGGGCTGGAGATGGTAGCCGTTCCATCCGAGTTGGCGATAGGTGTCGCGCAGGATCAGCAGCGGGCCGCCC
>JACDAR010000301.1 GCA_013695335.1 Rubrobacter sp. | reverse complement strand
GTGGATACAGGTTCGCTGAAGGAAGGCGGACGCCGCCAACAGCCTGGCTCGCCGATCTACAACAAACCCCTGACGACGAACCAGGCCCAAGAAGCCCTCGCCGGCACGGCCTGACCTGGAGGGAGGAGCCAACGTGCCGACCATGATCGTACTGGTCAACCTGAAGGAGGGCGTGACCCCGGAGGACTATGAAAGCTGGGTCAGGGACTCATACGCCTCGGCGGTGAAGAGCCTTCCCTCCGTCTCGGACTGGCGGAACCACCGGGTAGGCGGCCTGCTCGGCTCGGACACCGCCCCGCCCTACCGCTACGTCGTGACGCTTGAGGTGGACGACATGGAAAGGCTCGGGCGGGACATGGCGGGAGGAGAGATGCAGCGGCTTCTCACCGAGTTGCACGAATTCGCCGATGTCACGCAACTCATGGCCGAACGGTTCGTGTAGGAGCGTAGAAGAGTCGGGGGTGGGGTTTGGCTGAGATCGGGGTCATCTTTCTTTTGTTAGCGGCCGTGGCGGCGCTTGCGACGCTCGCCAACAGGATTCGAGTTCCTTACCCGATCCTGCTGGTCCTCAGCGGCCTGGCCCTCGCCTTCGTGCCGCCGGACTTTCTGCCCCGCTACGATCTGGACCCCGAGGTCGTCTTCGTCCTGTTCCTGCCGCCGCTGCTGTTCGCTTCGGCGTTCTTCACATCCTGGCGGGACTTCAAGCGCAACCTGCGCCCGATAGGGCTTCTCGCCGTCGGCCTCGTACTCGTGACGGTGGTGGCGGTCGCGGCGGTGGCGCACTACGTGGTGGGGCTTTCCTGGGCGGCGGCTTTCGTTCTCGGGGCGGTGGTCTCCCCCACCGACGCCATCGCGGCGACGGCCATCGCCCAGCGGCTGGGGGTGCCACGACGGATCGTGACGTTGCTGGAAGGGGAGAGTCTGCTCAACGACGCGACGGGGATCGTAGCGTACAGGATCGCGTACGGGGTGGCCGCGGGGGCCTTCACGTTCTCGCTCTTCGGGGCCGGGTTGCAGTTCGTGGTCGGCGCCATAGGGGGCGTCGCCGTGGGGATCGCGGTCGGGTGGGTCGTGGTGCGGAGCTTCGCCATGCTCAACGATACGCCGGTCGAGATCGTAGTCTCGCTGCTCGCCCCTTTCGCCGCGTACCTGGCGGCGGAGGAGCTGCCGCACCTGTTCTGGCACGAGCTGCTCGGGTTCGGGGCGGAGCCGTTCTTCTCCGGGGTACTGGCGGCGGTGGCGGGAGGACTGTACGTCGGCAGGAGCAGCCCCACGATAATGTCCCCCACTTCTCGGCTCGAAGGCGCGGCGGTCTGGAACGTGGTCGTGTTTCTGCTGAATGGGCTGGCCTTCATCCTGATCGGGCTGCAGTTCCCAGAGATCCTGAGCGGCCTGCGGGGAGAGTACACGACGGGCCAACTCGTGCTGTACGCCACCGCGGTGAGCCTGGCCGTGATCCTGGTGCGCATCCTGTGGGTCTTTCCGGCGACGTACCTGCCACGGATGGCGTTCCGCAGCATCAGGGAGCGGGATCCCGCGCCGCCGTGGCGCAGCGTAGCCGTCATCTCGTGGGCAGGGATGCGGGGTGTGATCTCCCTGGCGGCGGCCCTGGCGCTGCCGGAGACAATCGCTTCGCGCGACCTGATCCTCTTCCTGACCTTCAACGTGATCCTGGCGACCCTCGTCCTCCAGGGCCTGAGCCTGCCGTTCCTGATAAGGGCTTTAGGTCTCGAAGACGACGGCTCCGTGGAACGAGAAGAGACCTATGCCCGCGTCGCCACCGCCGACGCCGCCCTGGCCCGCATCGAGGAACTGGCCGAAGAGGAGTGGGTGCGCGAGGACACTGCCGAGCGTGTCCGCGGCATGTACGGTTACCGTCGGGGCCGCTTCGTTGCCCGCAAGATGGGCGTGGACGACGACGGCTACGAGGAACGCTCCCAGAACTTCCAGCGCCTCCTGCACGAGTTGGTCCAGGCGCAACGGGACGCCCTCGTGCGTCTCAGGAACGAGGGCGCGATCTCCGACGAAGCCCTCCACCGCATAGAGCGCGACCTCGACCTCGAAGAAGCACGGCTCGAAGTTTAGACTGAAAGTTAGATGTGGGCGCATCCGCTGAAATAGAGTTCCTCATCGTGCTGCTTGGGGCTGTGGTGCTGCTCGCGCAACTCGCGCGGGTGGTCCGAATACCGTACCCGATCTTCCTCGTTCTCGGCGGCCTCGCCATAGGATTCATACCGGGAATACCAGAGATCTCACTCCCGACAGAGGTGATCTTCCTGGTCTTCCTGCCCCCACTGCTCAACGCGGCTGCCTTCTCATCTTCACCGCTGGATCTAAGGGCTCATCTGCGCCCGATCCTGCTTCTGGCGATTGGCCTCGTTCTGTTGAGCATCTCCGCCGTCGCCGTACTGGCCCACTACGTCATGGACCTGCCGTGGGCCGCCGCGTTCGTCCTCGGCTCGGTAGTCGCCCCCACGGACCCGGTTGCGGCCGAGGCTATCTTCCGCCGCCTGGGCGTGCCTGATCGCGTGAGCACTGTGATCGGGGGCGAGAGCCTCATCAACGACGGCTCCGCCCTGGTCGCGTTCCGCATCGCCGTCGGGGCCGTGACGGGCGGCGCGTTCTCCCTGTGGCAGGCTGGCCTGAGCTTCCTGCTCGTCGGGGGCGGCGGCGTTCTGCTTGGCCTGGTGCTCGCCCGCATCTTCACGCCCCTGTGGGGCCGCATTACGGATACATCCATCCTCATAGTGGTCTCTGTGGTGATGCCATACGCGACGTACATTCTGGCCGAGCATCTTCACGTTTCCGGCATCCTGGCCGTTGTGGCTTTCGGGCTGTATCAAGGGTGGCACTCCCCGACGCTGTTCCCCGGAGCATCGACGCGTTTGCAGGCGCTTGGATTCTGGGGCGTGCTGACGTTCCTGCTTGACTCCGTGCTCTTCATACTGGTCGGCCTCCAGTTTCCCGCCATCTTCGACGGCGCAGGGGAGCAGACCGCTGGGCAGTTACTTTGGTATGCGGCGCTGGTGTGCGGTGTGATCATCGTGGTCAGGATGGCCTGGTTCTTCACCATTCCCTACGCACATCCGATCGTCAACCGATTCGTGAGGATCAACTACCTTCGCGCACCGTGGCGCGAGCGGGTGGTAATGGGCTGGAGCGGCATCAGGGGCGCGGTCTCGCTCGCCGCCGCCCTCGCCATCCCGCTCACCGTGAACGGAGATCCCTTTCCGCAGCGGGATCTCATAGTCTTCCTCACCTTCTGCGCCATCCTGGCGACGCTCGTTTTGCAAGGACTGACGCTGCCGCCCTTGATCCGGATCCTCAACCTGAAGGCCGACGAGAACGCCCTGACACTTTCGGAGCTACGGGCGCGTGTCAGGGCGTCCCAGGCGGCCCTGTCCCGGCTGAAGGAGTTCAAGGAAAACGACAGGTATCCAGAGAACAACCACGATCAGATGTGGGAATACTACGAAAACAGAATAGAACGCTACAAAGCCGGTCTCGAAGCCGGGGGAACCACGGACGAGTACGCATCCACCTCAGCCTCCTGGCGCGGCTGGCGGCGCGAACTACTTTCGGCGGAACGCGAAGAGTTGCTCTCGTTGCGAAATACCGGTGAGATCAGCCCCGAAGTCATGCGCCGCATAGAACGCGACCTCGACCTCGAAGAGTCCCGCATCGGTGGGTAAATCAGGTCCGAAAATATATCGTCTTGTAGAATCCGCAGGAATGGTGCTGGATCGAACTACGGGAAGAGAGCCGG
>JACDAR010000249.1 GCA_013695335.1 Rubrobacter sp. | reverse complement strand
GAGAATGCCTTCTCCGAGTTGCGGGACGGGGCAGCGCTCATCGGGCAGCAGCTCGCGGAGTCGCGCAAATTGAAGGTCAGGGAGAAGATCTCACTTCCCTCGCCCGAGGGACCCAAGAAATACAGGGTGGCCGGTATCGTGGACAACGACATACTGGGCGGCGGCGCTGGCATCTACCTCTCGCGGCACGTTCTGGCCCGCGACTTCGACGAGAAGGAGGGTGAGTTCCTCGCCGTCAAAGCGAAGCCCGACGCAGACCATAAATTGCTGGAGAAAGATATTCGGAGCATCCTGAATGACTATCCGCAGTTCACGCTGTTCTCCAACGCGGAATGGAAGGCGCAGATAGAGGGCGACTTCAACCGCCAGTACGTGTTCTTCTACGCGATCATGGGCGTGTCGGTGGCGGTCTCGGCATTCGGGGTGGTCAACACGCTCTCCATGAGCGTCTTCGAGCGGACGCGTGAGATCGGGATACTCAGGGCGGTCGGCTCGACGCGGCTACAGGTCGGGCGGCTCATCATAGACGAGGGCGTGGTGATAAGCCTGATCGGCTGCCTCATGGGCGTCCTCATCGGATCACTCCTCGGCTACCTCTTCGTACAGGGCTCCGGCGCAGGAGGCTTCGAGGTCTCCTTTTACTACCCGACGGTACCAGCCATCATCTCCATCCTCGCCGGACTCGTAATAGGCGTCTTCGCCGGGCTGCTGCCCGCCCGCTCCGCCGCGAAGACCAACATCGTCGAAGCTGTGCAGTACGAATAGCCGCGAGGGTTGGTGGGGATGGGGCTTTCGTTCGCTTGCCACTACTGATTTCAGGAATCGGAGGTCCGTACCTCAAGGAGAAGGGCCGAGGATGTAGAACCTCGACCCCTCCGTTTGGCTACGGTGTTAGAGACCAGTCTTATCGCACTGAAGGTTGTCGCCACTCGGGTTGAACTGCCTGGCCAGGCTCAGGTCCTTGCCGTGTTCCGGGCCTGGCGGGAATCCCCTCGCTTCATCCGCCGCACACTGCCCGAAGTTGGTCCCACCTCTCGCAAACGTTCCGGCAAACGCGGGTATTGCCATGACCACGAGCATAGTCGCCATCGTCAGGGCCACCGTAGCCAACATCAACGCATGCTTCATTCGTCTCCTTCCGCCTTCGGGTAATCCCCTCTGGATCACCGCACCCGAGGAAGCATGCCACTCTTCGGCCTCCGGTGCATCCCCAAACGGGTGATCTTTGGTGTTGCTTGTGGGCTGCTGTTCGTTGCGAGTGCCACCAGTAAGAAGGCCGGGGCTAGGGCGTGTCTGACGAGTGGCTGCGCGTATGTTATCCCGTGCGGAAAAGGCGACCACGGGGGGCGCGGGGCGCATGCTCAGACGAGGAGAGGTCACCGACAGAGCCTGGCAGCAGATGGAGCCGCTCTTGCCGGAGTACGGTCGGAGCGGGGGGCAGTTGCGCAACCATCGAACCGTCGTCAACGGCATCCTCTGGAAGCTGAGAACCGGATCGCCCTGGCGCGACCTGCCGGAGAGGTACGGCCCCTGGCAGACCTGCTTCGACCGATTCAACCGCTGGAGACGCGACGGCACCTCCGCACCTGGGACCGCCTCCTCGCCCAAGCCCAGACCGAGTCGGACGCCGTTGGGGAGGTGGAGTGGGAGGTGAGCGTGGACGACACCGTGATCCGGGCCCACCAGCACGCCGCGGGCGCCAGGCGCGAGCCGAGCGCTCGGGACGAAAAGGGGGGCTCTTGAACCCCGAAGATGAGGCTTTGGGGCGCAGCAAGGGAGGGTTTCTCCACGAAGCTGCACCTCGCCTGTGACGGGAAAGGCAGGCCGCTCTCGGTAGTCCTGACCCCGGGCCAGCGCCATGGCAGCACCCAGCTCGAAGGGCTGCTCGACGCGGTGCGGGTGGCGCGACCGCAAGGATCGCCCGGCAGGCCTCGCAAGCGGCCCGAACACCTGCTCGCCGACCGGGGCTACAGTTACGAGCGTTGCCGGAGGCTGCTGCGCGGGCGTGGCATCCCCCACACCATCCCCGAGCGCCGCGACCAGAAGGAGCGCCGGGCCGGGCCTCCAGGACGCCGGCCCGGTTTCGACCGGGAGGCTTACCGGCGGCGCAACGTGGTGGAGAGGTGCGTGAACAAGCTCAAGCAGTGGCGCGCCATAGCAACGCGCTACGAGAAACGGGCGGTCAACTACCGGGCAATGGTGGTCATAGCCTCGCTGATGATGTGGTTGCCCGCATGAGCCGTCAGACACGCCCTAGTACTAGACTCCAGCCTCGGCTTTCCTCTTCATGCCTCTATTTACCGGAGTGCGTGAAAGGTGTTCTACAGCATCAGTTAACATCTTTGGTGGCCGGTCCGGGCAGATCTTCGTACCCGAGGGCCTCCAGGATCCGCCGCCACAAGCCCCGCTCTTTCC
>JACDAR010000244.1 GCA_013695335.1 Rubrobacter sp. | reverse complement strand
GATAGAGATAGACCCCCGTGATTGCTACAACCATGAAAGCGGAGCCAGCCGCCCACAGCGGGGCATACATCCAATGGTGAGTTGGCAAGAAGTCACCAAACGCTACGAGCACGCTCCCCAGGACGGCAGCGGGTCCGCCCCACCGGATGAGGTTAGAAGCAGCCGTGGAGCCCTCGCCTGCTACGTTTTCTGCGCCCGTTGGTTGTGCAGTTGCCATTACCGAACCTCCTCTGTACTTTCGATCCGACTCCTGTTTGCCAGTTTGGCTTGCGGATCTGTTGGCACCATTGCACCACCATGCGTGCGAGAAGGCGTAGGGGTATACCCCTAACTTTGCCCCTATTTTTGGTGGCTGCCACCAGGCATCGCGTAGGGGCGTGCCCCCGGTCGGCGGCTTGTCGCCGGAGGTGCGCGGACGAACCGGGAAAGCACGGAGAGCCAGCCGGGGTTCCCCAGGACCCGCGCCGACTCGCCGGGCTCGTAGACGTGGACCTCGCCGTCGGAGTGAGGGTGAAGCGCCGCGAAAGCGGTAAGATCTTCCCGCAAGAAAGGCGGCTCGGAAGGACGCCGGATGAACCAGACCATCGGACTCCTTGATGCGTAGTCTTCACGTCCCGATGACGCGGGAAGAGTGGGAGCGAATGCCGTGGCGCTTCGGGTGGAAGCACGAGTACTGGGACGGGCACGCCCACCTGACGCCGCGCCAGGACCACGTCCACGTCCGCGTCGGGCTTCGATCCGTCCCGCAGGTAACCACGACAGTACCGGCTCGCCTGTCCGTGCGACCCGTAAGTCCCGCCGATGCGCGAGGGCTGGTGGATGCGTTTATCGAGGCGTTCGAGGACGGGGTCGAGTTCTGCGACTGGCCGGCGGAGAAGATCCACGAGCACGCGCGGCGCAACATCGCCGACTACTTCGCCGGACGGCGGGGCACGCCGCTGCTGACGGTGTCCCGTCTGGCGCTCGACGAAGAACGTCGGGTCGTCGGCGCGGCATTATTGATCGGACGGGATGCGGGTGCGACCCTGGACCTGCTGATGGTGCACCCGGGCTTCCTCCGGCGGGGGATCGCCCGCTCGCTCGTTGGCGCGGCGGTCGAGGAGCTGCGTGCGCGGGGCGCGACTATTCTCCGCAGCGCGCACTGCGTGTCGAACGAAGGGAGCGCGTGGTGGCATCGGGCGTTCGGCTTCGAGGAAGAACCGGACCTCAACCTCGCGCGCTTGCGCCGGGCTTTCTACGCCCATGAGGTATCACGCCACGAAGGGTTGGAGCAGGCGGAAGTGCGGCGCGAACACGCGCGCCTGGAGTTCCTGTACGAGCTCTGGAGCCGCCGCACCGAAGAGCTCGAAGAGGCCGCCGGGCGTGAAGGCTTCGAGGCGGTGATGCCTTCGTTACGGTACCACTGAAAATTACGGAAGCCGGTCGGTTGCTAACGGGAGTCGTATTGCTTCCTCCCGACTCCCGGTCCTAGAAGCCGGGTTCCCAGATAGGCTTCAGGTCTAGGATGAATCCGGGTAGTACGGGATCGCCTGAGAGCCTGCTGGGGTTCTCCAGAATTCGGATCGGCTCGTTCGGCCTGTAGACGTGGACCTTGCGCTCCTCCGGGTCGAGGAGCCATCCGAGGCTCGCGCCGTTTTCTATGTATTCGCGTATCTTCTCTTCGATGGCGGGAGGTGGTCCGAGGGAGAGCGGAGCTCGATCACGAACTCCGGGCACAGGGGAAGGAACCTCTCCTTCTGTTCGGCGGTCAGGTTTGCAAGGCGTTCGCGGCGCACCCATGCGGCGTCGGGAGAGCGCGTAGCGCCGTTGGGCAGGATAAAGCCTGTCGAAGAGTCAAAGCCGATGCCGCTGCCGTCTCTCTCCGTCCAGTTGCCGAGTTGCAAAGCCAGCGTGAAGTTGCGGTTCCCGGTCCCTCCTCCAGTGGGCGGCATGACCTCGATGTCTCCCTCCGCGCTGCGTTCGATCCTCAGCTCGTCGTTGATCCTGCACAACTCGAAGAACTGCTCTTCGTCCATCTCCAGCGCAGGACGCGTGCGCAACACCATCGGCTGCTGCTCCGTCCTGAATTTCGTCTCTGTCATGCGAACCTCCGGGACAAGCTCATAACGCCAGTATACCCGCAGCCGGGAGTATTCCGAATCAGAAAAACGGGGCCGCCGAAGCGACCCCGATGAAATCTATTGCCCGAAGCCTCCCTAATACTTAGGAATTCTTGGGTCTATCTCGTCGCTCCAGGCCAAGATGCCGCCCTTGACGTTGTATGCGTTGTTGAAACCTGCGTTCTGCATGAGCCTGACGGCGTCCGCGCTCCTTGAGCCGCTGCGGCAGAGAACCGCAACGTCACCGCCGTTGTTCTGGACCTCGATTAGGCGCTCGGGAAGTTCACCCAGCGGGATGAGCTTCGATCCGATGTTCACCAACTCGTACTCGTGCGGCTCGCGCACGTCGAGAACGTTTATGTCCTCGTCGTTGTCCATCTTGGTCTTGAGCTCACCGACGGTGATCTCCGGCACGTCGTTCTCTGCTTCGGCGGCGCCAGCCTGCTGGATGCCGCAGAATT
>JACDAR010000229.1 GCA_013695335.1 Rubrobacter sp. | reverse complement strand
TCCCAGGTCTTCTGGAACGTAGACCCGCCCGCAGGGCACACTGCAGCCTTCAACAACCTGTATTCCTCTGTCCCTTTCAGCCTCTCGCTAACCGACGGCAAGGCCCACGGCCTCCTCTTCGACAACACGCATCGCGTGGAGTTCGATCTGGCGAAAGAAGATCCCGACGTGGCCTACTACGGGGCCGAGGGTGGCGACGTGGTGTACTACGTCTTCTGCGGCCCGACGCCGCGCGGGGTCCTGAATCGCTACACAGGGCTGACGGGACGCACGCCGATGCCTCCTATGTGGTCGCTCGGGAATCAGCAGTGCCGCTGGAGCTACGAGACCGAGGAAGAGGTGCGTGGGATCGCGCGCCAGTTCCGGGAGCGGGACATACCGTGCGATGTGATCTACCTGGACATCGACTACATGGACGGATACCGCGTCTTCACCTGGGATGACGAAGCCTTCCCCGACCCCGAAAAGCTCATCTCCGACCTGCGCGAAGACGGCTTCAGGGTAGTCACCATCGTAGACCCCGGAGTGAAGGCCGACGAGAACTACAGCGTCTACCAGGAGGGCCGCGACCGCAACCTCTTCTGCAAAACACGCGAAGGCGAAGAGTTCCGCAACGCGGTATGGCCTGGCGTCTGCGCCTTCCCCGACTTCACTAACCCTGAGACCCGCGAGTGGTGGGGCGAAAATCATCACGGGCTCGTGGAGGCTGGCGTCTCGGGCATCTGGTGCGACATGAACGAGCCCTCGCTCTTCATCCCGCAGCAGTCCACTATGCCTTCGGATGTGGTGCATCCTGGAGGCGGTGAGACGCGGCTGCACGGCCAGATCCACAACACGTATGGCTCCCTGATGGTCCGTTCCGTCAGAGAAGGGCTCCTCAAGCTCAAGCCGGACGAGCGGCCGTTCGTGATCTCCCGTTCCGGGTACGCCGGGCTGCAACGTCACGCCATGCAGTGGACGGGGGACAACTCGTCGTGGTGGGAACACATCTGGATGAGCATGCCCCAGCTACAGAACCTCGGCCTCTCCGGCATCGCGTGGGCCGGCGTGGACATTGGTGGGTTCTTCGGAGACTCCAACGGCGAACTCCTCGCCCGGTTCACCGAGTTCGGGATCTTCCAGCCGTTTTGCCGCAACCACTCGGCGAAGGGCACCATCAGCCAGGAACCTTGGGCCTTTGGAGATCCGTGGGAGTCAGTGTGCCGCAAGATGCTCAAACTGCGCCAGCGCCTCCTCCCCTACCTGTACACGACCTTTGAGGAGTGCCACCGTACCGGAGCCCCAATCCTTCGCCCCCTCCTCTTCGAGTACCCGGAGGACGAGACCACGTACACTGCCGACGACGAGTTTCTGTTCGGACCCTCGATGCTCGTTGCCCCGATCAGCCGCCCTGGCATCGAACACCGTCACGTCTACCTGCCGGAAGGAACCTGGTTCCATTTCTGGAGCGGCGAACGCTTCGACGGCCCGGCCCACATCCTGGCCCACGCCCCACTCGGAGAACCGCCGATCTACGTCCGGGCCAACGCCGCCATCCCCATGGGCCCTGACGCGAACCATACAGCCGAGAAGCCAACAGACCCACTGACGCTACTTGTTTACCCGGCCGAAGGCTCGGACGAATCTGTGTTCTACGAAGACGCTGGCAATGGGTTCGGGTACGAGGACGGCGAGTTTGCCAGGCGTGCCATCGCCTGCGAGGTTCTTGACGGTGGGATCTCGGTTCGCATCGGGGGAAGAGAAGGTTCCTTCGTCCCGGAGCGCGGATCTGTCCATCTGGAGCTGCGCGCGGTGAACACCCGCCCAGAGAACGTGCTGGCAAATGGCAGGGAAGCTGACTGGTCATACGATGAATCCGGCGGAACCATAACGGTGCGGCTTGCGGAGGCGGCTGGGGAGACGCTCGTGGAGGTGCGGGTTCCTTCGCCGGACCTCGACCCAACTTCGGAGTAGGCGCGAGGTTGGGCCTGACTACGTAGCCTGGCCCGAGACAATAGTTTGCAGGTGTGGATCGGCGAAGTCCGGCGCTGTGGTAAAGGCGCCGGCTTCGAGGAGCTTCGCCGGTTCTTGAGTGGAGGCGATACCGATGGTCGGGATGCCGGCCCCGACGGCTGAGGCGATGCCTGAGATCGAATCCTCGAAAGCGAGGGCTTCTCCGGGCCGAACGTCGAGCCTCTCCAGCGCGGCGCGGTATGGCGCGGGGTCTGGCTTCACAGCCCCCACGTCGTCAGAGAGCACGACGAGGTCGAAGTGCCGATCCAGCTTCAAGGCGAGCAGGACCGCCTCCGTGTTCTCCTTCGGGGCGTTGGTGACGAGGGCTATGGCGAGGCCGAGCCTCCCGCCGAGTTCCAGGAAATCCAGCAGGCCAGGCAAGGGTTTCAGATCCACTGCCTTCTCCCTGAAGGCTGCCTCTTTGGCCTCGAAAACGCATCGTCCTTCCTCTTCTGAAAGTTCTGGTAGGAGGTCGCGCACGATCTCGACGTTGCTGCGCCCGCTGATGTTCTCGCGGTAGAACTCCTCTGTTACCTCTATGCTGTGGGGCGCCAGCACCTCGATCCACGTCGGCAGATGCAAAGAGTCGGTCTCAGCCAGCGTCCCATCCAGGTCGAAAAGGAGACAGCGGTACTGCGTGCGAATCGGGGCCACGTTCTCTCAGGACCAGCCCAGAAATTCGTAAAGGGCGGGGTCGGCGAAGTCTCCCACCACTATGGCGACACCGGCTTCGATCAACTCTTCGGGCGAATGCCCCGAAGCTATGCCAACCACGGGAATGTTCGCCTCCACCGCAGCCTTTGCCCCGGTCGGCGAGTCTTCGAAGGCCACAGCTTCATCTGGAGAGATGCCCAGATTGTCCAGGGCCGCATCGTATGGAACGCCAGCGGGTTTGCTTTCCTCGACCTGCGATGGGAAGAAGACGGGATCGAAGATCCCATCCAGCCCCAGCGGTTGCAGTACCTCGGCCGCATCCTCCTGCGTGGAGTTGGTGACCAGTGCGAGCCGGACACCCCGCCGGTACGCCTCCCCGAGCAAGGCCCGCAGACCGGGAAGAGGTCCGATCTCGCTCGCCCGCTGCCGCGCCCGGAACTCCTCAATGCGCAGCAACTCCCGAGTCTCTTCTTCGGAGAGGTCAGGCAGAAGCTCCCGCACGGATTCCTCATCATCCCGGCCACTGAGCTTGTCTTCGTACAGCTCGCGGGTCACCTCAATGCCGTGGGGGCGCAGGATCTCGATCCAGTTCGGAAAATGCACGGCGTCCGTATTACAAAGCGTGCCGTCGAGGTCGAAGAGAAGGGCTTTTGGCATGGAAGCGCGGATTATACTCCGCGACCGGCGTATCCACACGCCGCCATCGCTACCCGTGGTAGAGGAAAAGGTTGAGGGCTCTGGTGACTATGAGCAGCGCGCCGACGTAGAGCAGAACCCAGTACTGCCCCCGCTCCCCGCCTTTTCGCAGCGGGCTCGTCTTCCATTCAGCCATCCCGAAGAGCAGCGCCGGAATGCACAGCCCCCACACCCAGGTAAGCAGGAAATATCTCGAATAATCGCCTGGCGCGGGATCCAACATCGCCCACACGAAAGCCCCGGTGACGAAGGCGGCAAACGAAACGGAGATTGCGAAGAGAACCTTGTTTCCCCTGGTACGCCGTCCCCAGGCGAGCCACCCGCAGAAGATCCCAGCCCGACTGTTCGCTGACTTCTGCATGCTCACGATATTAGCAGGCCGCGGTCCAGGCTCCGGTAAATCCTCGAACACTGGGCGGCGGTAAATGGCCGGGAGCGGGTTAGAATGGCTCGATGCGTCGACTGCTAATTTTCGCCTGCGCCATAGTGCTTGTGGACACCATCTTTTACGGCGCGTTGGTACCGCTGATCCCAGGCATGAGCGCGGACCTCGGGCTCTCGAAACCGGAGGTCGGCATCCTCACGGGGGCGTTTGGGGCCGGGGTGCTGGTTGGTTCCATCCCCGGCGGCTACCTGACGTTCAGGGTCGGGGTGAAGCCCACGGTGCTCGCGGGGCTCGTGATCTTCTCGCTAACCAGCCTCGCCTTCGGGTTCGCCGAGGGTCCGGCTGGCCTGATCCTGGCCCGCTTCGGGGAGGGGTTCGGGAGCGCGCTCTCGTGGGTGGCCGCGTTTACGTGGGTAATAAACCGCGCCCCCGCGGAACGTCGCGGGCAGATGATAGGAACGATTCTCTCAGCCGCCATCGTCGGGGCGCTGCTCGGACCCGTGCTAGGCAGCATCGCGGCCATCATCGGCATCCTACCGACCTTCTCCGCGATGGCCGTCCTCGGGCTCGCAGTCTGTGCGTGGGCCGCACTCGAACCAGCGCCAGCGCCAGACAAAAGCCGTTCGTTCTTTCGCATGGCGCGGGCCGTCGCCCGTCCGCGGTTCTTGCTCGGGCTGTGGCTCATAGCGCTCTCGCCCTTGCTCTTCGCTTCGCTTTCTGTCCTGATCCCACTCAAGCTCGGAACACTCGGGTGGGGTGCTGCCGCAGTCGGGGCCGTGTTCCTCGCTGGCGCGGCCTTCGAAGCCGTCGCCCAGCCGCTCATCGGACGCTGGACCGACGCCGCAGGGTGGAGAATCCCCGTTCGGGTCGGCTTGCTAGTGGCGATCCCAACGCTTCTCCTGCTTCCGTGGGCCGATGGCCCGTGGTTTCTGGTCCCGTTGGTCCTGCTCGGGGCCGTTGCTTTCAGCGCATCGGTTACGCCTGGCACTGCGCTTTTCAGCCGGGGCGCGCAGGAGGCGGACGTGGATCAAGCGGTGGTCTTCAGCGCGAGCAACCTGACATGGGCCTCCGGCTCCGCCCTCGGCCCCCCGCTCGCCGGATTGCTCGCTGAGTTCGGCGGCGACGCCCTTTCGTACCTGATCCTCGCCGGGGTATGCGTGGCAACGCTGGCGATCCTGTTTCGTCGGCCCCGCGCCAGGACCATGAAGGCTTGACAACCCCATCACTTGCCCGGAAAGGTCATACGTGCAAGCATGTGCGAAGGTGGGATCAGGGAAAGTGACCAGTAAGTAGAGGGAGGGTCTTATGGACGTGAAGGCTGCGGTGGCGTTCGAGGCTGAGAAGCCTTTGAGCATAGAGACCGTGCAACTCGAAGGGCCGAAGGACAACGAGGTTCTCGTCGAGGTGAAATCCACGGGCATCTGCCACACCGACGAGTTCACGCTCTCTGGGGCCGATCCGGAGGGGCTATTCCCCGCGATCATGGGCCACGAAGGAGCAGGCGTCGTGGTCGAGGTCGGCAAGGACGTGAAGAGCGTCGCCCCAGGCGACCACGTCATACCGCTTTACACGCCGGAGTGCCGCGAGTGCAAGTCATGCCTGAGCCGCAGGACCAACCTTTGCACCGCGATCCGGTCCACCCAGGGACAGGGCATGATGCCGGACGGGACCAGCCGCTTCTCCCTGAACGGTGATCCGCTCTATCACTACATGGGCACATCCACGTTCGCCAGCCACACCGTTCTGCCCGAGATAGCCGTAGCCAAGATCCGGAAGGACGCCCCGTTCGAGAAGGTCTGCTACATCGGATGCGGCGTGACCACTGGCATCGGGGCCGTCATCTACACGGCAGGGGTCGAGCCAGGTGCGAACGTCGTCGTATTCGGGCTGGGCGGGATCGGGCTGAACATCATCCAGGGCGCGCGGCTTGCCGGCGCGGACAAGATCGTCGGCGTCGACCTGAACCCGGCGAAGAAGAAACTTGCGGAGCGGTTCGGCATGACCCACTTCGTGAACCCGGAGGAGGTGGAAGAGGACCTCGTGCCTTATCTAGTCGACCTCACGGACGGCGGCGCGGACTACTCTTTCGAGTGCATCGGCAACGTTAACGTGATGCGTCAGGCGCTGGAGTGCGCCCACCGCGGATGGGGACAGAGCATCATCATCGGGGTGGCCGGGTCGGGACAGGAGATCTCCACGCGCCCGTTCCAGCTCGTCACAGGCCGGGTGTGGAAGGGCAGCGCTTTCGGCGGCGCGAGGGGCAGGACTGACGTGCCGAAGATCGTGGACTGGTACATGGAGGGCAAGATCGAGATAGATCCCCTGATAACCCACACCATGCCGCTCGAAGACATCAACAACGCCTTCGACCTGATGCACTCTGGCGAGTCGATCCGAAGCGTGGTGAATTTCTAGGATGGCCGACCTCACCACCCAGAGCAAACACGCATGCTTCGGCGGGACCGTGGGCTTCCACAGCCACCACTCGGAGACGATCGACGGCGGGATGCGGTTCTCGGTCTACACGCCGCCGCAGGCGGAGAATAGCCCGGTTCCGGTTCTGTACTATCTGGCCGGGCTGACGTGTACGGAGGAGACGTTCCAGATCAAAGCCGGAGCCCAGCGTTACGCCGCCGGGCACGGCCTGATGCTGGTCGCCCCAGACACCAGCCCGCGCGACGCCGGCATTCCTGGCGAGGACGATGACTACGATTTCGGCACGGGGGCTGGCTTCTACCTCGACGCCACCAACGAGCCGTGGAGCCGCAACTACCGCATGGAATCGTACGTCACAGGGGAGTTGCGCGGGATCAT
>JACDAR010000200.1 GCA_013695335.1 Rubrobacter sp. | reverse complement strand
AGATGGTCCGGCACTGGGACCTGTGCCTCGGGTGCATGGCCTGCGTTACGGCGTGCCCGTCCGGTGTGCAGTACGACAAGCTCATCGAGGCCACCAGAGGACAGATCGAACGCCGCTACGAACGCCGCGCCGACGACAAGGCTTTCCGCGAGATGATCTTCACGTTCTTCCCCTACCCGAACCGGCTGCGGGTCATCGCGGCCCCCATGCGCCTGTACCAGCGCTTCGGCATCGGCGACCGGCTCCGCAAGATGGGCGTCATGGACCGCATGCCGGCCAGGATGCGCGCGATGGAAGCCCTCCTCCCCGATCTTCCGAAGGAAGAGAAGATTCTCGAATTGACCGAGCCCGTCGGCGAGAAGCGCAGGAGGGTGGGCATCCTGACCGGATGCGTGCAGCGTGTGTTCTTCAGCCACGTCAACGCCGCCACGGTGCGCGTACTCGCCGCCGAGGGTTGCGAGGTAGTCGCCCCGAAGCAGGGTTGTTGCGGGGCTCTCTCCACCCATGCCGGGCGCGAGGAGGAATCGCTGGACTTCGCCCGCAAGACCATAGACACCTTCGAGGACCTGGATCTGGACAACGTGATCGTAAACGCCGCAGGCTGTGGCTCGACCATGAAAGAGTATGGTCATATGCTGCGCGACGACCCGGACTACGCGGAGCGGGCTGAGGAATTCTCGTCGAAGGTCAGGGACGTTACGGAGTTTCTGTACGAGATCGGGACGGTCGCCGGGCGGAACCCGCTGCCGGTCGAGATCGCCTACCACGACGCCTGCCACCTGGGGCACGCCCAGGGCGTTCGCAAGCAGCCGCGCCACGTCCTGAAAGAGATACCCGGGTTGGGGATAAAGGAGATCCGGGAGTCCGAGCTGTGCTGCGGATCGGCCGGCATCTACAACATGGTCGAGCCGGAGCCGGCCGCCGAGCTCGGAGAACGCAAGGCGAAGAACGTGCTCGCCACCGGGGCGCGGATCATAGTCACCTCCAACCCCGGCTGCACGCTCCAGCTTCGCGCCAGCCTGAAGAAGATGGGACGCGAGATGCCGGCGGCCCACCCGATGCAGGTCCTCGACGCCTCCATCCGCGGCGAGCCGGTGGAGACGTTGCTCGGGACATAGGTTTCAGGCTATAGGGGCTGGAAGGACGAATTTTGGACTCCGGCGAAGTAGCGGGGTGGCCGCGCAACCGTTGGGAGCTATCCGCGGCGGAGTCCTACGCGCTCCTCTACGGGCCGAAGAGCTCCAAGCGTTCGCAGCCCTTCAAGCTGGCGGTGCTGGAACTGGTGTCCCGGCGGGTGCTCCAGCTGGCCGAGGTCGGAAAGTCCGGTTTCTTCGGGTCGAGGAAGATCGCGGTTCTGAGTAGGGGCGAAGGCAGGACGGACAACGAGGTGCTGCTGGCGGTTCGGGATCTGTACTTCGCCTGCGGCAAGACCGTGTACCGGAACGGCGTCACCGGGGTGGAGGTCAAGACGCTGGCCGAGCAGGCAGGCAGGCTATACAGTTCGCGTAAGGGTTTCACCGAGGCAGTGGTCATGAAGGCGCTCGCCGAGCAAGGTTTGTACACGCGCGAGCAGCGAAGCTTTCTGGGGCTCATCCCCCACCAGCGTTGGGCGCCCACCCGTTCTGGGGAGGCCGCGAGGGCAAAGCTTGTGGTGACCATGCGTCTCGGCGAGTCGCAATTCGGCCGTTGGGTGGACCGGCAGCCGAACCGGGCCCTGGCGTACCTCGGGCTCATGGGGCCAGCGGTCCTGCTCATGGAGCCCCTGCACCCCGATCTCCGTCGCCTGCGCGAGGAGCACGAGAGGTCCGGCGATAGTACCGGTAGCGGGGTAGCGGGTGACGGATCGGAAGGCGATGAATCACCCCAGGAAGATGCGCCGGACTTCGGCGACCTGGACTTCGGAGGCTTCGATCTCGACTTCGACTTCGACGTTCTGAGCGACCTCGACGGCGCCTTCGACGCCATAGACTCGGGTGTGGACGCCGGAGGCGGCGACGGCGGTGACGGTGGTGGGGATGGGGGCAACGGTGGAGACTAAGATGGATATTGTCGGTTGCGTATGCCTGATGGAATGCGGATGAGATCGATGAGAGCCGTACGCTCCGTACTCGCTGTTCCCGCGAACAACCTGAAGATGGTCGAGAAAGCCCTCGCCTCCGAGGCCGACGCGGTCTTCCTCGACCTCGAAGACGCCGTCGCCCCTGACAACAAGACTAATGCGCGAAAAGACATTGTTCGGGCGCTCACGGAGTTCGACTGGCGCGGCAGGCCAACGACGTTCCGGGCGAACGCGCTGGATACGTCGTGGTGGTACCGGGATCTGATCGAGGTCGGGGAAGAAGCTGGAAGCTCACTCGACACTGTACTCATACCCAAAGTTCGCCGTCCTGCTGACATCCACGCCGTAGACACTCTGCTCGCCGGGCTGGAGATGTCTGGCGGCCTGGAACCAGGAAAAGTGCGCATCGAAGCCCAGATCGAGAACGCAGAAGGGCTCGTAAACGCGGACGCCATCACCGGGGCGACGAGACGGCTGACCGCGCTGCACTTCGGACCAGGCGATTTCGCGGCGAGCCTCCGTATGCCCTTGCGAAGCATCGGCACGATGGACGAGTGGGACGGGGCGTATCCCGGACATCGCTTCCACTATGCGATGCAGCGCATCGTGGCCGCCGCCCGCGCCGCCGGAATCCGCGCCCTCGACGGTCCCGTTGCGGATTACGGGGACGAAGAAGGGCTTCGGGAGAGTTGCAAAATTGCGCGTTCCCTTGGATTCGATGGCAAGTGGTGCATACATCCGGTCCAGATCCAGACGGTCAACGAGGTCTTCTCTCCGTCGGATGAAGAAGTCGAATGGGCACAGAAAGTCATAGACGCTTACGAGGAGGCAAACGCCGCAGGGAGCGGCGCGATCACCGTGGACGACCAGATGGTAGACGCCGCATCCATTCGTATGGCCCGCAACACGCTGGATGTAATAGGAGAATCTGGGCGCTGAAGACCTGGTCAACTACGGGTAAGATGCTCGCTATGACGATATTAGATAGTTCGCGTGGAAACCAGATGACCATGACAACGGGTTCCCTTACGGTGGTCACGGGTTCGATGTTCTCCGGGAAGACTGAAGAGTTGATCCGCCGTGTGTGTCGCGCCCTGTACGCCCGTCGCAGGGTCCAGGTATTCAAGCACGCGCTGGAGACACGCCCTGACGTGGAGGGGATCCGGTCCCACAACGGCAATCCCCACGACGCAGTCGCCGTCTCTTCCAGCGGGGAGCTGTTGGAACAGGTCGCCAGGGATATCGACATCGTGGCGATCGAGGAGGCGCAGTTCTTCGACGACGGGATTCTGGAAGCCTGCGAAAGCCTGGCAGACAACGGATACGAGGTGATCTCAGCCGGCCTCGACATGGATTTCCGGGGCGAACCGTTCTGGCCGATGCCAGCCCTCCTCTCCGTGGCGGATGAGATCGTGAAGCTCAGGGCAATCTGCGCCGTGTGCGGACGGGAGGCGGCACGCTCGCAACGCCTCATTGGCGGCGAGCCAGCCCCGGCCTCCGCGCCCACGATCCTGGTAGGGGCCGAGGAGAGCTATGAAGCGCGCTGTCGCCACCACCATGAGGTACCGCGATGAGCCCCGTGGAAAGGACACCGGACAGGTGGACGGGACGGCTGGTGGCCGTTACGCTCGCAATCCGCAACCCGGATGAGTTCGTGGGACGGCTGGATGAGGCGAACGAACTAGGCGTCGCCCTGACGCTCTCCCCATCGAACAGGGAGGTCGCAACCTTCTATCCGTGGGTGGCGATACGCAGGCTGCGCCTGATCGAAGAGAACGAAGAGCCGCGCCCCGGACCAGCGCGGAGGGTACCCGGAGACCCAGGCTGGTTTAGCTGATCCAAACGTAGCATCGGTTCCTCCGCGGGCGGGATCGGGTACAGCCAAGGTCCACGATTGAGACGAAAGGCGGGAGCGGATGCCGCGTAGCTGGGTCATAGCCCTCATATTGATCTGCATTGCCCTGAACGGGGCAGGGTTTCTGTGGCACCTCTTCGAGCCCGTGCCGTTCTACGACGAGATCGCGCACTTCCTCACGCCGTTCGTGCTGGTCGCGGTAGTGGCGGAGATCATCTACCGGAATGGCGGGGACGACGAATTCTTCGGCACCCCGCGCCGTGCGGTCATCACTGGCGCCGCCGTCGGGTTCATCGGAGCTGCTGGATGGGAGCTCGTTGAGGTAGTCCTGGATCTCCTGGGATTCCCTATCTCCCACACCATCGCCGATACCATCTTCGACGTAGTCCTCGGCATCGCGGGCGGCGCGATTGGCGCCTGGGCCGCGGATCGCTATCTGGATAGGCTCTTCGGCCGTTCGCGTATAGATCCCAACCGGCCGCGAGTCCGCTAGCGCGCTACGTCCCGACGGCTGACGCGGCAGGCGCGGGCAGCGGGAAGAGGCTGAGGAAATGCTCCACGACCGACTCGTCGCCCTCGGTCCTCACGTTACCGGAACTTAGCGCCTCGGCGAGGGGACGGCCTTCGTAAACAACCCTGGCCAACGCGTCAGAATCGGCCTCGATGATTGTATCCGGCTGCGTCGCGCTCCCACGCTCGACATCGAAGTGTCCTCCCGATACTCTGGCCCGGAAGATGTCCTCGCCCAGCCGCAATTCGTAGGTTGCTTCGAGATCCCCGGCAATTTCGGGATCGAACATCGTCTTGAACGAGAGGATTAGCGAATCTATGCCAAGTTCGGCGTCACGCGGCTTGGACGGAGAGCGTGCACCCCATCTTCCCAGCCTGATAATTACCGGCTCCAGTTCCGCGCCCCAGTCCGTGAGCTCGTAGACCCTGGAAGCCGCAGGAGGGGGGAGCTTCCTGCGCCGCACCACCCCGACACGTTCCAGATCCTTGAGCCGCTGCGCCAGTACGTTGGGGCTCGCGTGGGGCAGACCCGCCTTCAGGTCCGTGAAACGCTTCGGCCCAAGCAGCAATTCCCTGACCACCAGGAGCGCCCATCGCTCACCCACGAGATCCAGGGCATGCGCCGCCGCACACCCGTCGTCGTATGTGCGTGAAGTTGCCATACACGGGATTTTATCATCGTAAGTCCTGATGTCCAATTATTCGATTGTTTATAAAAATCTAATGGTTGTTTTTTAGGACTAATGCCGTATTCTCCTACCAGGTAAAGATACTGCAACCTCGTGGAATGGAGTAGGAGTATATGACGGAGTGGAGGGGCATCATGGGCGAGGGGGATACAGGGCTTGTGGCTGGGAGGAAACGTTGGGTTTCCCTTTACGTGCTTTGCGTCGGGATGCTCATGATCGTGCTTGACGCCACCGTTGTGAACGTGGCGTTGCCTGCTATTCAGAGCGACCTTGGCTTCACGCAGTCAAGCCTCGCCTGGGTGGTGAACGCGTACATGATCTCCTTCGGCGGCCTGCTGCTGCTCGCCGGGAGGCTCGGGGATATCGTCTCCCGCAGGGATATTTTTCTTGCCGGTCTCGCGGTGTTTACCGTGGCTTCATTGCTTTGCGGGCTCGCCCAGGGCCAGGTGATGCTGGTCGCGGCCCGGTTCGTGCAGGGTGTCGGCGGGGCGATGACCTCGGCCGTGATACTCGGCATGATCTTCACCATGTTCTCCGAGCCGCGAGAGCAGGCGAAGGCTATCGGAGTGTTCGCGTTCGTCGCCTCCGCTGGTGGGGCGGTCGGGCTGCTCGTCGGCGGGATTCTGACGCAGTCCATTAGCTGGCATTGGATCTTCTTCGTGAACGTCCCGGTCGGCATCGTGACGGCGGCGCTCGCCTGGCGCCTGATCGAAGCCGACGAAGGCATCGGGTTTGGCGATGGCGCGGATATACCCGGCGCGGCCCTCATCACAGGCTCGCTCATGCTCGGTGTCTACACGATAGTCAATCCGGCAGCCGAGTACGGATGGACCTCCGGCCTCACGCTGGGGCTAGGCACGCTCTCGCTCGCGCTGCTCGTTGGTTTCATCGTTCGTGAGGCAACGGCGAGCAACCCACTCGTGCCGCTGAGGATCTTTCGTTCGCGCAACGTCACGGGTTCTAACCTGATCCAGGTTCTCAGCGTCGCCGGTATGTTCGGGATGTTCTTCCTCGGCGCGCTGTACCTGCAACGAATCCTCGGCTATGACGCTCTCCAGACCGGGCTTGCGTTCCTGCCCGTCACGGTCATCATGGGTACCCTCTCGGTTCGCTATACGGATCGGCTCGTCATGCGCTTCGGGGCGAGGACGATGGTGCTTTCCGGTCTCCCACTGATTCTGGCCGGCCTCGCCCTGTTCGCCCTTGCGCCGGTGGATGGAAGCTACGTCTACCACGTGCTCCCGTCCATGGTCCTCCTCGGGACCGGGGCAGGTCTCTGCTTCCCTTCGCTCATGACGCTCGCCATGTCGGGCGCGACGCAGGGCGACGCGGGGCTCGCATCGGGTCTGATCAACACCACAGCCCAGGTCGGGGGCGCGCTCGGCCTGGCCGTTCTCGCAACCCTCTCGGCATCGCGCAGCGGGGCCATGATCTCGGCCGGCGAACCTACCGTGACGGCGTTGACGGGTGGATACCATCTCGCCTTCGGGATCGGGGCCATACTCGTCGGCGTCGCAATAGCCATCGCCCTGATAGTCCTCGAACCCGAGCGTCAGGCCGAACCCGAGTCCGAGGTGGACCCCGCTGAATGCGAGGCGGCGTGAGGCCAGAAGACAGCAGCCAGAGACAGGTACTCTTCATTCACGGCGGTGGTGGGGAAGCGTACGAGGCTGACGGCAAGCTCGTCAGTAGTTTGCGGGATGCGCTTGGTTCTGGCTTCGAAGTGCGATATCCGGAGATGGATGGAGCAGCGCCCGAGTACGGAGCGTGGAGCGCCAGGATCTCCCACGAACTCTCCACTGTGGATGGGGAGGTGATCCTGGTCGGACATTCGCTCGGCGCATCGATCCTCCTCAAACATCTCTTCGAGGAGCGCGTGAATAATCCCATCGCCGGTGTGTTCCTCATCGCAACCCCATACTGGGGAGCGATGGACTGGGAGGTCGCCGAGTTCGAGTTGCAGGAGGGATTCGCGGCGTCGCTCCCGCAGGACACACCGATGTTCCTGTACCACAGCCGCGACGACGAGATAGTCTCGTTCACGCACCTCGCACGATACGCCGGGAGGCTCCCGCAGGCAACCATCCGGGAGTTCGACGGACGCGGGCATCAATTCAACGACGATCTTTCCGAAGTAGCAGACGATATCGGAAGGCTGTAGGGGAGGATGAACATGCTTCTGGAGAACAAGAACGCTGTGATCTACGGCGCGGGAGGATCTATAGGCGGCGCGGTCGCAAGGACCTTCGCCCGAGAGGGGGCCACGGTATTCCTCGCAGGCCGCACCCGCGAGACGCTGGAAAAGGTAGCCTCGGATATCGAAGGCGCAGGCGGCCGGGCCGAGGTGGCAGCGGTCGATGCGCTCGATGGGCAGGCAGTTGACGATCACGCCGGTGAGATTGTGGAGCAGGCAGGGAGCATCGACGTTTCCTTCAACGCCATCTCTATCCAGGACGTGCAGTTGATCCCGCTTTCCGACATGTCACGGGATGATTTCATGCGTCCGATCTCGACCGGCCTGGCAGCTAATTTTCTGACGACTACGGCGGCGGCTCGGCGCATGGCCCTCCAGGGATCGGGTGTGATCCTCACCCTCTCATCTTCTGCGGTACGCGCGTTCGCGCCGGGCGCATACGTTGGCGGATTCGGGATCGCCGGAACTGCAATCGAAGCATTGACGAAGCAACTCGCGTCGGAGCTTGGTCCACAGGGAATCCGCGCCATCTGCCTGCGAACCGAGGGCATCCCCGAGTCCTGGGAGGGAGCTTCGACCGAAGACTGGTCCGCATCGACCGACGAAATAGAAGCGTTCCTCAAGGAAAGGTCGTTGCTTGGCCGGGTAACTACGCTGGCCGACTTCAGCAATGCGGCCGCGTTTCTGGCCTCGGACCTCGCGGGCGCGACCACGGGAACCGTGTTCAACCTGACCAGCGGCACGGTCGTAGACTAGGAAAAGGGGCGAGATCGTGGACGATCTTCAGCAGCAGATTCAGGAAACAATAGACAACCTGGTCGAATCGGGAACAGAACGGGGATTGCAGGCCGCCGTTTACCGGAACGGAGAGCGGGTGGTCGACGCCGTCGCTGGCGCCGCAGATCCCGAGACCGGACGGTTGGTAGAGTCGGACACGGTTTTCTACTCCTACTCTGTCGGCAAGTGTGCAACCTCGACCGTGGCGCACGTGCTAGTGGAGCACGGTCTCTTCGGATACGACACGCCGGTGGTGGATCTGTGGCCCGAATTCGGCGCCCACGGCAAGGAAACCGCTACCGTGCGGCACGTCCTGAATCACACGGTCGGTGTGCCAGGGATACCAGCCGACACGACGCCGGAAGACCTGTGTGACTGGGACGGGATGTGCGCCGCCATCGCCGACTCCGAGCCGTGGTGGGAGCCCGGCACGAATATCGCATACCACGCCTATACGTTCGGATACATCGCTGGGGAGATCGTGCGCCGCGCCACCGGCAAGCCGATCTCGCAGGTGCTTCGCGAGGAGGTGACCGGGCCGCTCGGGGTGGAGGACGAGGTCTACTTCGGGATGCCGGAATCCGAGCATGGAAGGCTCGCCCACCTGGAGGACATAGAGGGCAGCGCGGAGTTTCTCGCTTCGATGCCTGACGACGCGCCGTTTTTCAAGTTCGGGCCGCGGGCGACGACCCCGACCGCCGAGTTCGGCAACCGCACCGACATCCTGAAGGCTGACATCCCAGCAGGCGGCAAGGTCACCGCGCGTGGAATAGCCCGCGTCTACGCGGCGCTGATGAACGAGGTGGACGGGGTGAGGCTCGTCTCGTCGGAGCGGTTGCGTGAGATCTCCGCCGGGACGTTCACGGGCGTGGATCAGATAATGGGTTTCCCGACGACCTGGGCGCTCGGTTACTCGGTCGGCGGGATCGGGGCGGACGAAGGTTCGGGGAGCGTGCTCGGCGTCGGGGGCGTTGGCGGGAGCTTCGCGTGCGCCAACACCGCTACCGGAATCTCGTGGGCCTTGACCAAGAACAGGCTAACCGCCGACTTCACCGCCGCAGGCAAGATCGCCGACATCGTGACGAATGCCGTAGCTGAAAGCTAGCCAGAAGGATGGAGCGAGATTTCGTGACTCGTTCTCAGGATAGAAGGAGGTCTGCATGAGCAAGGTGGTCTTCGACATCAGCATGTCTTTGGACGGGTTCATTGCCGCGTCGAATCGTCGTCCGGAGGAGCCGATGGGCGATGGCGGGCAGCGGCTACACGCGTGGGCGATGGGCGGCGAAGGTGATCTCAACCGCAAGCTCCTCGAAGATTCCATCGCAAACGAGGGAGCGACCATCGCAGGTCGGGAAACATACGACACCTCGGTCTCATGGTGGGGATCGGACGGACCAACGGGTTCCGCCCGGCATCCGGTGTTCGTCGTCACCCACGACGCGCCGTCGGGGTCACCGGAGGGAGGAGTGTATACGTTTGTCACCGACGGCATCGAGAGCGCCCTCGAACAGGCGAAGGCCGTCGCTGGCGACAAAGACGTTAGCGTGATGGGCGGCGCGAGCATCGGCCAGCAGTACATCGCGGCTGGCCTGGTCGATGAGATCCGGATCCACCTCGTACCCGTGCTCTTTGGCAGCGGCATCCGGCTATTCGAGCACCTGGGCAGCGAGCATATCCAGCTTGAGACCATCGAGACGGTCGAAACCCCCGCAGCGATACATATGAGGTTTCGCACGGTCAAGTGAGGCGGGAGCGGCCAAACATTCGTGGAAGATGAATGACAATGCCCAATACAGAAACCGAAAGCCAGTAACTCGAAGGGAGAGGGATGAGCATGGAGTTCCAACTCGAAGTGGTTCCGGTTCCCGTCACGGACGTAGACCGGGCGAAGAGCTTCTACAGCGAGAAAGTCGGGTTCGTCGTGGACCTCGACACCCCTATCGGCGACGGGATACGCCTCGTTCAGTTGACACCGCCCGGATCGGCGTGCTCGATCCACCTCAACCCCGCGCTCGACATACCGCCTGGCATGCTGAAGGGCTTGATGCTCATGGTCTCCGACATCGAAGCGGCCCGCGCCGAGCTGGTCGAGCGGGGCGTGGACGCCAGCCCGGTTCGGCACATGGAAGACGGTGTCTGGGCCGAGGGACGAGGAGGAGAGTGGAATTCGTTCGTCTTCTTCAGCGATCCGGACGGGAACGGCTGGGTCTTGCAGGAGCGCCCCGGCCGCAACTGATGCAGCGGCGCGAAGAAACCGTGAAGGGAGCATGAACGTGGGGAAGGTAGGTACGGGGTTCTCGATGTCGCTGGACGGCTTCATCGCCGACCCTGAAGGCAACGTCGGGCCGCTCTTCGACTGGTGCTTCGGCGGTGACACCGAGTACGAAACGCCTGGCGGCAGGATGACGCTCAAGGTCTCATCGGCCAGTGCCGAGCTCCTTCGAAGCTCATACGGAAAGACGGGCGCGTTGGTGGTGGGACGCAGGCACTTCGATCAAGCCCGTGGGTGGGGCGGGAGGCATCCGATGGACGTGCCGGTCTTCGTCGTCACCCACACGGTCCCCCAGGAATGGGTATATGAGGGATCGCCTTTCACCTTCGTCACGGATGGCATCGAGAGTGCCATCGAACAGGCGAAAGCGGTAGCGGGTGACAGGGACGTGGGCGTGGGCGGGGCGGACGTGGCGCAGCAGGCGATCAAGGCCGGGCTGATCGACACGATAGGCGTTGACTTGGTGCCAGTACTTTTTGGAGAGGGTATCCGATTCTTCGACCGTCTGGGATCCGAACAGATAGAGCTGGAACGCACCAGGGTTATCGAAGGTTCCGGGGTCACGCACCTTCGGTTTCGCGTGGTAAAGGAGGACTGACATGAGACGGTTGATCGCATTTGAGCTCGTGTCGCTGGATGGTGTCACGCAGTCGCCTGGAGAGTGGGCGTTCTCCTACTCCGACGAAGAGATGGAGAGGGAGAATGCCGCGGGGATGGAAGCGTCCGACGCATTGCTGCTTGGGAGGAATACATACGAGGAGTTCGCCTCCTTCTGGCCCCATCAGCCGGGCGGCACGCAGACGGTGGACTACATAAACAGCGTGCGCAAGTACGTTGTCTCGACCACGTTGGAGGAGCCGCTGGAGTGGAATAACTCGACCCTGATCAAAGGCGATGTCATGGAGGAGATAGCCTGGCTGAAACATCAGCCTGGCAAGAACATCACGACCACGGGCAGCATCGCCCTGGTCCGGTCGCTGATACAGGCCAGGCTTCTGGACGAGCTTCAGCTCATGGTGCATCCTGTGGTTCTTGGCCGTGGGAGCCGCCTCTTCGAGGATGATGGAGAGCGGATATCGCTGGAGCTCGTGGGCTCGAAAACGTTCGGCACGGGGGTCGTCTCACTGATGTACCAGCCTTCAGTTGAACGGGATTCATGGTGAGGAGAGTGTGATGCGCAGGCTGATCGTCAGCAACGCCATGTCGCTGGACGGCTACTACGAGGGACCGGGCAAGAACGTCATGTCCCTGTTCGACTACCGCTTCGAGGCTTACCCGGAGGATGCGAGCTTCGACGAGTACAACGCCGAACGCCTTCGCGCTGCCGACACGCTGTTGCTGGGGCGCGCCTCGTACGATGGATTCAAGAGTTTCTGGCCGCCCGTGGCTGATGACGAGAACGCTGCGCCCATCGTGCGGGAGATATCCCGACTGAACAACGCTATAGATAAGGTTGTCGTGTCCGACAGCCTGACCCCGGAAGATACGGCGCCTTGGCACAACACCCGCATCATCGGCCAGGGTGACGCCCACGCCCGGATCTCCGAGCTCAAACGGCAGCCGGGAAGGGAGATCCTGGTCTTTGGCAGCCGCATCCTCTGGAACGATTTGTTGGCCCATGATCTCGTCGACGAACTGCACTTCATGGTTAGCCCGGTGGTAATCGGTGCGGGCACGCCAACCTTCGACACCCAGCCGGGTAGCCCGCTTCGTCTCATCGACACGCGCACCTGGGATGACTCGGGGAACGTGCTCCTCAGGTATGAGGCTGGCCGCAGGGAGACGTAACGTAAAACCAGGGACGAAAACGTACCTGAAGAGCAAAGGAGGAGCGTTATGGACTGGAAGATCGAAGTGGTGACCGTTCCGGTTACGGACCAGGATCGGGCAATAGAGTTTTATGCCGGAAAGGTCGGTTTCACGGTGGACATCGACTTCAAGGTCAACGACGAGACCCGCCTCGTCCAGCTCACCCCACCCGGCTCTGCGTGTTCGGTCCACCTCCAGACTCC
>JACDAR010000177.1 GCA_013695335.1 Rubrobacter sp. | reverse complement strand
ACGGCGGCGCCATATTTCCTGAGCAGCTTCGCCTGCCGGACGAACTCCTCCTCGCCCTCCTTCATGCTGATGGAGTTCACGACCGGCTTGCCCTGCACGCATTTGAGTCCCGCCTCGATGATGGACCACTTGGACGAGTCGAGCATCACGGGGACGCGCGAGATGTCCGGCTCGACCGCGACGAGGTTGAGGAACGTGACCATCGCCTCCCCGCCGTCGAGCATCCCTTCGTCCATGTTCACGTCCACCATCTGCGCGCCGTTCTCCACCTGCTGGCGGGCGACCTCCAGCGCCGTCTCGTAATCGCCGGTAAGGATCAGGTCTTTGAACCGCCGTGAGCCCGTGACGTTGGTTCGCTCCCCAACGTTCACGAAAAGCGAGTCTGGCCCGATGTTGCACGGTTCCAGCCCGGAGAGTCGCGTGAGGGGCGGAATCTCTGGTATCTCGCGCGGCGCGTGTTCGGAGACGGCGTCGGCGATAGCCTCGACGTGCTCGGGCGTGGTCCCACAGCAGCCGCCGACGATGTTCAGCCAGCCGTTCTTCGCCCAGTCCCCGACCTCGGCGGCCATCATCTCAGGTGTCTCGTCGTACTCGCCGAACTCGTTTGGAAGCCCTGCGTTCGGGTACGCGCTCACAGGCACGTCCGCGACCCGCGCAAGCTCCTCGACATACTGGCGCAGCTCCACCGAACCGAGGGCGCAGTTCAGTCCGACGCTGATAGGCTCGGCATGCTGGATGGAGTTCCAGAAAGCCTCGGTAGTCTGCCCCGAGAGCGTGCGCCCGCTCGCGTCGGTGATCGTGCCAGAGATCATGATCGGCACGTCGAGATCTGCGTCCTCCAGATACTCCTTGATCCCGAAAATAGCCGCCTTCGCGTTCAGCGTGTCGAAGATGGTCTCGACGAGCAACAGATCCGCGCCGCCGTCAACGAGCCCACTTGCAGCCTCCGCATATGCTGCCTTCAACTCGTCGAAGGTCACGTTCCTTTTTCCTGGATCATTTACATCGGGCGAGAGGGATGCTGTGCGGTTGGTTGGGCCGATGGCGCCTGCCACGAAGCGCGGCCTCTCCGGCGTCTTCTCGGCGAAAGCGTCGGCAGCTTCGCGGGCGATGCTGGCTGCCTCGCGGTTCAGTTCGTAGGCGAGATCCTCCAGTCCGTAGTCCGACTGGGAGATGGAGGTCGAGGTGAAGGTATTGGTCCCGATGATGTCGGAGCCGGATTCCAGGCAGGCGTCGTGGATGGCCCGCAATATGTCAGGGCGGGTGAGGGCGATCACGTCGTTGTTGCCCTTCAGTTCGTTCGGATGGTCCGCGAACCTCTCGCCCCTGTACTCATCCTCGGGGAGTCCATAACCCTGGATCATGGTCCCCTTGGCACAGTCCAGTACCAGGATGCGCTGCTTGAGCAAAGCCCGGAACTCAGCGAGCCTCGCCTCTCTCTGTTCGTGGATGGTGTCGTTCAGGATCATCAGCTTCCACTTCCCCGCGAGCTGGTCTGTTGCGCTACCCCGATCTCGTTCAGGATCTCATCTGCGACTTCGGAAGGGGAGCGGTTTTCCGTGCGGATTTCCACCCCGAACGCCGGGTCCCGCGATGCCTCCAGGCAGACGCCCAAGTGTCCCAGGCACCAGCCGTGATCCCCCTCTGACTCCGGCCGGCCTAGAATGCGGCCCCTCAACGTGTCCTCGGAAGCCGTCAGGCGGAGGAGGCGTAGTTCAGGATCTACTTCCCGCAGGCCGTCAGTGAGGCGCAAGAAGCGGTCCCGTCTCCACACTGTCATCGGGATGATGAGCATCCTTCCATATTCCCTTTTCAGCAGCCTGGCTGTCTCGACGACCATCGGTTCCCAGAGTGGATGGTCCTGGAAATCGTTCCTGCCTTCCACATCCGCATCCATATCCCTGGTGAGATGCCAGACGAAGGCCCCGACGATCTCCGGGTCGTAGACCGCCGCCCGCAGGATGCGCTCCACGATCAGCTCCGCAGCCGTGCTCTTGCCGACGCCGAAAGGACCGTTGAGAAAAAGGATCACTCCGTCCTTCCTTGCTGATGCTTGAAACCTGTCACCTGATACCTTCCATCACATCTCCGGCAAGATCAGGGGCGCTGGCCGGGGGCATCACATACGCACCATTGACGAGCGGCTTCGCCTTCACCAGCAGGTTCCGGGCCACCTCGACGCCGTATTTCGGGGCGTCATCCGGCGAGAGCGTGGCGAGCTTGTCCCTGACGCCCTTCGGGATGTTTATGCCTGGAACCTCATGATGCAGGAACTCGGCCTGCCTCGCGCTGCGGAGCGGCATCAGGCCGAGGAGGATGCGGAGATCCATATCCCCGGTTTTCTCCAACGCCCGCTCCAGGGCAGAAATCTCGAAGACCGGCTGGGTCCAGTATGCGTGTGCCCCGGCCTCGACCTTGCGCCTGAGCTTATCTATCTCGGAATCCAGGTCTTCGGCGGTCGGGTTGAAGGAAGCCCCGATCAGGAACCCCGGAGGCGTACCGATCGGGTTTCCCGAGAGATCCTCGCCAGCGTTCATCCGCGAGAGCGTGTGGACGAGCCCCACGGAATCAGTATCGAAGACGCTCGTGGCTTCGGGGTAGTCCCCGATCTGGGCTGGATCCCCGGTCACCGCAAGTATGTTCCTGACGCCGAGCGCCGCCGCACCTAGCAGATCAGCCTGCAACCCTATGATGTTCCGGTCGCGGCACGAGAGGTGGGCGACTACTTCGACGCCAGCCTCGTCCTGCACGATCTTCGCCGCCGCGAACGGGTGCATCCGAAGTCGCGCCCGCGCCCCGTCTGAGATGTCCACGGCGTGCGCCCCGCGTTCCTTGAGCCGCCTCGCCGCCTCCACGACCGAACGGATGTCGTTGCCGCGCGGGAGATCCACTTCCACTGTCACCGCGAACCCCGTCTTCAATTGTTCCGCGAACCGCGAGACGGGCTCACTGGATCTCTTCTCTTCTTCGCGTTTTCCCGTGACGGTTGCCCTCTTGCGGGGGGCGCTGTCCGGGCGGAAGTCCCTGAGTGCTTCGGAGAGGGCGTGGATGTGGGCCGGTGTGCTGCCGCAGCAGCCGCCGATGAGCCTGGCCCCGGCCTTCGCAAGCTCGACGCCGTAGTGGGCGAAGTGATCCACATCCCGGCTGTAGCGGACCTTGCCGTCGATCAGCTGAGGAAGACCGGGGTTCGGGAAGGCGGCGACGTGTCCGGCAGCGGACATCCCATCCACGATGCCGACCATACGCTGCGGCCCGACTGTACAGTTCGCCCCGACGATATCCACGCCCCAGCCGGAGATCTCCCGCGCCACCCGCCCAGGCAGCCCTTCCGAAAGCGTCTCGCCGTCCTCGACGAAGGTCTTGTACGCGAGGACCGGCGCACCCAGGGAACACACGGCTTCGTGGGCGAGCTTCATCTCCTGAAGGTCGGTGAATGTCTCGAGAACTAGTGCATCCACGCCACCTTCGAGAAGCGCCTCAGCCTGTTCGAGGAAAACGGAGCGCGCCTCATCCTGCCGAATGGGGCCGACTGGCGCGAGGGAGCGGCCGAGAGGTCCGATGGCCCCGAGCACGAGGACTTCCTCCCCATTGGCGTCCGCAGCCTGGCGGGCGAGCCTGGCTCCCTCAACGTTGACTTCGGCGACGTTCTCTTCGAGTTCGTGGGCCGTTAGTTTGAAGCGGTTGGCGGCGAATGTGTTGGTTTCGATCACCCGCGCCCCGGCGCGCACGTACTCTTCGTGTAGCCCCGCCACCACGTCGGGATGGGTGAGGTTGGCGCGGGCGTATGGATGCCCGTACCCGACGCCACGGTCGGCGAGCAGGGTGCCCATCGCGCCGTCACCGATAAGAAGCCTTCCCGCGAGTATCTCGTCGAGCCTCGGGCTCAAGAAAATCCCTCTCTGTCGTCTGCGATTTCACGCGGGAGAGAGGTGCGCCGAGGATTTGCGATCTACTTCGTTCCAACCCCGGCTCATCTCTCGGGGGCCGCACCACGCCAGCCGTCCCGCGGGAGTTGGCACCTGGCACGGAGTTCGCGCTTTGCGCTGCGCCCCGCCGGTTGCCGCGGTTTCACAGGGCCCGTCCCTCCACCGCTCTCGATGAGCGCCGCGGGCGTCTTCGGCCCACGACATTTCGTCAGAAGATTACACCACGATCACGAGGGTATTGCAATTTCGGCAGGGGCTCGGTCCATGCCGCGGGCAAGGATCTCTCCCGGCTCGCGCGCCGCCACCTTTGCCATGACCCCGATCTTGTAAGCCTGGGATGTATCAGCCCGCTGTGAGTACACCTCGTAGCACTGGGCCTGGATGCGGTCGAGGATCGCCTCGTACAACTCGCGCGCCACGAGGACAGGGAAGCGCCTGCCCCTCGGGATGTATCCCATCCCATCCCCTGCGAAGTCGTAGATGGCGCGGGTGCGCCCTATCTCGAACTCCATCAGGCCGATGAACCGCTCGTCCACCACCTTCGCCGCAAGGTCATCCTCGCTGTACTCGAATCGGGCCAGGTCTTCGAGGGGAAGGTAGATCCTACCGCGCCTCCAGTCTTCCCCGATGTCCCGAAGGAAGTTGGATAGCTGCATGGCGACCCCGAGGGCTTCGGCGTGGGGTGTGGATCTCCCATCCGTGACGCCGATAACCCTTGACATCATAAGCCCGACGACCGCCGCGCTCCCGTACGTGTAGGCTTCCAGATCCTCATACGTCTCGTAGCGGGAGACGCGGGTGTCCATCTTCATGCTCTCCATAAACGCCGTGATGCTCTCCAACTCGATGCCGCGTGCCCTTACCGTGTTGGCGAAAGCCCGCAACACGGGGTTGGCTACATCTTCACCGCTTATGGCCGCAACCGTCTCGCCTTCGAAAGTGTTCAGGCTGGAGAGTTGTTCCCCTGGGTTCAAGCTGTGGGGGCTGTCCACGATCTCATCCGCGTAACGCATGAATGCGTACAGGGCGTGCACGTGCGGGCGCACCTCGGGCGGGAAGAGTTGCGTCGAGAAGTAGTAAGTCCTGCTGTGCGATCGCTGGACCTGGCGGCACAGTTCGTAGCTTTCGGGGAGCGTGAGGCCGCCGTTCAGGGTCTGATCTCCGGCCGGGTCGAGGCGCATCTTCGCTATACCTCGCGCCCGATACGATCCGCAACCAACCGCGCCCCAATCGTAACGAGCGGAACGCCAGTTCCGGGCCGGGTGCTCGCCCCCACGAAGTACACGCCCCCAATGCTCTTCGAGACCATCGGCGGCCGGAAGTATCCGACCTGGAGTATCCCGTGCCCGATCCCGAACGCCGCTCCTTCCTCCAGGTTGTATTCGTCCCGCCAGTCCAGCGGCGTCCTCATCTTCTCGTACACCACGCTCTCCCGCTTCACGCCGCATCGCCGCTCCAGCAATTCGTAGATTTTCTCCCTGAACGCCGGACCCTCGCGCTCCCAGTCCACGTTGGGGCCGAGGTGTGGCACGGGGACCAGCACGAACAGGCTCTCCATTCCCTCCGGGGCCATCTCCGGCTCCGTCTTCGACGGCACGACTGCATAGAAGGAGGGATCTTCTGGGAGGCGGTGTTCGCTGAAGATCTGCTCGAAGTTCTCCCGGTAGTTGGAGGAGAGATAGAAGTTATGGTGGAGCATGTTGTCCAGCTTGCGATCAATCCCCAGGTACAGCATGAAAGCCGATGCCGTGTACTCCAGGTTTTCTCGCTTCCTGCGCCACCCGAAATCCCCTGATGCGGATTCAGGGAGCAGCTTGCGATACGCATATGGCAGGTCCGCGCCTACGAGCACCGCGTCCGCCGCGATCTCATTCTCGTTCACCCTGACGCCGCGCGCCCGGCCTTTCTGCACAACCACCTCCTCGACTGGAGAGTTCAGATGGATTCGTACGCCAAGCTCTTTCGCGAGCTTCTCCATCGCCAGGATGAGGGCGTACATTCCGCCTTCGGGGAACCAGAGGCCGTCCTCGGCGAGTTCGGTGTACGGGAGGAGGGAGTAGACGGCTGGCGCCTCGAAGGGGGAGAGGCCGAGGTACATCGTCTGGAGGCTGAACGCCTGTCGGAGTTTGTCCGTGTGGAAGAAGCGGGAGATGGAACGGTAGTAGTTGCCGAGCGCCTTGGTCTTCATCAGGAGGCGCAGGTTGCGGAGTCCGAAGAAATCTCTGGCCCCATCGAAATCCCTTTCGACGAACTCGCTGCGGCCGAGGCGGTATTTTAGGCAGGCGTCTTCGAGGAAGCGGTAGAAACGCGGGGTGACGCCGGGTTCGATGCGTTCGAGGTTCCGGATCAACTCAGGCAACGTGCGCCGGATCGTCAACGAGTCGCCATCCCCGAACGTGACCCTGTACTGTCCGTCGAGCGGGATCAGACGCACGTAATCTTCCAGATTTCTACTGGCGAACCGGAACAGCTCACGGTATGTATCGGTCATGAGGAGGAGCGATGGGCCTGTGTCGAAGGTGAAGCCGTCAGCTTCGAGCCGTCCCACCCGGCCACCGGCTTGGCCGTTCTTCTCGAATACCTCGACCTCGAAACCCTGGGCGGCTAGCCGGATCGCCGCAGCGAGGCCGCCTATTCCAGCCCCGACCACCGCTATGCGCTTCCTAGAACGCCCCGATGGCGTTGTCGCCAAGCTGCAAACCCCTTCACAGATAGATTACGCCACGTTAAGTGTACATTGCGAATGCTAGCAAGGTTCGCGGGGGAGCCGGGTAAGGGAGCTTACAGGAGCGCGGCGCTCGAACGCATCCGGTAGGTGCGGCCAACGCTCGGATCGCCAAATTCTTCAGAAAATCCCGGCGGTAACGCTTCCCGTAACGTTTGGGAGACGGTCATTCGATACCCTGTGGCGCAAGATGTCTACACGCGCGACGAAAAGCCTGGAAAATATAGTCCGTTTGGAGGATGCGCCGGACGGCGGCGCATGGCATCTTTGTTGACGACGGGGAGGATGCTGGCCTTGACGTAGCAGGCCATCGTAGCAGCGCTCTGGGAAGGGGTTCCAGCGTTTGGACCAGCGGATCATTCCAGGAGGACATTCGCGGGACGGAGAGGAACGGCCACCGATGCGCCCTCGCTGGTGGTTCTCGACCATCGCGCGCGTGGTGGCGTGGCTGGTCGTGCCTCTGTACGTCGCGGGCGTCGGGGTGACGTACTTTCTCGAACGCGGCGCCGGTTTGTGGAGCGAGAACCCGGTCGAGAACGTGCAGAGCCTGGTGTTTGATGTAGGGTTCGGCGCCTTCGCGGTGGTCGGAGCCATGTTGTTGGCGAAGCGGCCCGCAAACCTTATCGGCTGGATCCTGTCCGCGATCGCGCTCTTGCTGGCGATCCCCCTTGCCGGCGGCGCCTACGCAACCTACGTGATGATCGCCCGAGGCCGGCCCGACGCGCTCGCCATCGTGGGCGCGTGGGCCGTAAACTGGTTCTGGTTCCTCATGCTCGCGTTGGCCCTCATCTACCTGCCCATGCTCTTCCCTGACGGGCGGTTGCTCTCCCGCCGATGGCTCCCGGTCGCCGTGCTCGCGGGGATCGGGCCGTTGGGCATCGTCCTCCTCAGGGCGCTCGTGGACACCCTTTCCCTAAACGAAGCCCCTGGTTTCACGATAGATAACCCGATAGGGATCGAGGGGCTGGGCAGGGTCGAGGACCTCCCGATATTCGGCGTGCTCAACGGTCTTTTCATCGCCGGAGGCGTCGGAGCGGTAGCGTCCGTGGTGGTGCGCTTTCGCAGATCGCGCGGGATCGAGCGCCAGCAGATGAAGTTGTTCGCCTACGTCACCGCGGTGTTTCTCGGCGGCGCCGTCCTCACCGGCGCCGTCTCTGATGCGACCGGCGTGCGATGGCTGGAAGGGAGCAGTTACGTGCTCAGCATGGTGGGCCTCGTGGGTTTGCCGATTGCCGTGGGTGTCGCCATCCTGCGCCACCGCCTCTACGACATAGACGTAATAATCAACCGCACCCTCGTCTACCTTTCCCTGACGGTGATGCTATTGCTGCTGTACATCGGGGGCGTGACGGCGACCCAGGCCCTCCTGGGGGCGCTCACGGGCCACCAGAAGCTGCCCCAACTCGCGGTCGTTATCTCCACGCTCGTGATCGCCGCGCTCTTCAACCCCCTGAGGCGCCGCACACAGGGCTTCATAGACCGCCGCTTCTACAGGAACAAGTACGATGCGGAACAGGTGCTGGCCTCCTTTTCCGCCCGCCTGCGGGACGAGACGGACCTGGAAACTTTGAGCGGAGACCTGATCTCGGTGGTGCGCGATACCGTGCAACCGGAGCACGTCTTATTATGGCTGCGGCCCTCGGACGCAACCGGGACGCACAAGGACTTGCGCCGATGAGAAAACTACGAAGTACGCCGGCGCGTGGGACAGGAGTGATCGGATGAGCGTCAGGGCAGGGTGGATGGTCTTGTCGGTGACGATCTTGTTGATACTGGTACGCATCTATTTCTTTGTATTGAATCGTGGCATGGATGTGCCTGGGTATTCCGGGATGGTGGTGTACGTAGTCCTTGATCTCCTGGCGCTCGGGTTCGTCGCGCTGGGGCTGCTCGTGATCTCCCGCCGACCTGGGAATCCGGTTGGCTGGATCATCACCGGCTCCAGCTTGATAGCTGTGTTGTCGGATGTTGTGGAGAGCTTCGGTGTCTACGCGCTCTTCGCTGATCCGGGCCGCTTGCCTGGCGGCGAGACGATGGCCTGGATCTCGGCGTGGATATATATACCGGTGCTTTTCGCTGCCCCAGCCATGCTGTTCTTGCTCTTCCCTGACGGCAACCTAATGGGCCGCCGCTGGTGGTTGGTATTCTGGCTCGTCGTCCTGACCACCTTTTCGACGATGGCGGGTACCGCCCTCAGCCCGGTACTGAACGATGTGCCTTTCAAGGGCGTGGTCAACCCGCTCGGTATCGATCCGCCCCGGGCGCTTTACGGAATGCTATCCAACTTCGGGTGGCCCGGGATGGCCGGGAGTTTTATTCTGGCGGCAGTTGCGATGATTCTGCGCCTGCGCCGGTCACGCGGCGTGGAGAGGCAGCAGCTAAAGTGGATCGCCGCCGCAGCTGCAGTCTTGCCGCTCGCGAGCGCTGCGGGCGTCTTCAGCTACTACCTGGGACATGAGACGGTTGGAGGGCTTGTCTCCACCTTCGCCTTCGTTCCCATACTTTTTGCGGCGGGCTACGCTGTCCTGCGTTATCGCCTCTATGACATAGACTTCATCATCAACCGGGCGCTGGTCTACGGCGCCCTGACGGTCTCCCTGGTGCTCGTGTACCTCGGCGGCGTGGTTTCGTTGCAGTACTTATTCCGCACTCTCACTGGTGGTGGATCACAGATAGCCGTCGTCGCCTCGACGCTGGCTATAGCAGCGCTCTTCAGCCCTTTGAGGGGACGAATACAGGCCGCGATAGACCGCCGCTTCTACCGCAGCAAATATGACGCGCAAGAGACCCTCGCGACCTTCTCCGCGAGGCTGCGCGACGAGGTGGACCTTGACAACCTGAGCGGGGATCTTGCCGAGGTGGTTATGGATACCGTGCGTCCTGAGCACGTCTCGCTGTGGCTACGCCCCGTGGAGAAGCCATGAGTTTCCGCGCCGCACGATTCGCCTCCGCTGTGCGCGATACGGTGCGCCCGGCGCACGCTTTCCTGTGGCTGCGGCCTTCGGGCGCAACCAGGACGCGCGAGGACTCGCGCCAATGAGAACACCACGAAATACGCCGACACGCGGGGCAGGAGTGATCGGATGAGCGTCAGGGCCGGGTGGATCGTCATGTGGATGGTCTCGTCGGTGACGGTCTTGTTGATGCTGGGGCGGATCTTCCTCTCCACGTTGAATCGCGGCGTGGACGTGTCGGGGGATGCCGGGGTCGTGGTAAATATTTTTCTCGATCTCGTGCTGCTCGGGTTCGTCGTGCTGGGGCTCTACGTTGTCTCCCGCCGTCCGGGGAACCCGGTTGGCTGGATCATCGCTGGCGCTAGCGTGACGGCTGTGGCGTCGGAATTTGTGCAGAGCTACGCTTTCTACGCGCTGTTCACCGATCCGGGACGCGTGCCTGGCGGCGAGACGATGGCCTGGATCTCGGCGTGGATTTACATACCGGTGCTTTTCGCGGCCCCGGCCATGCTGTTTCTGCTCTTCCCGGACGGCAACCTCGTCGGCCGCCGCTGGTGGCTGGTGTTCTGGCTCGTCGTCGCAACGAACTGCTCGACGATGGTGGGCAAGGCCGTCAGCCCGGTGCTGGACGACGCGCCCTTCGAGGGCGTGGTCAACCCGCTCGGTCTCGCCCCGCCAGGCGCGCTCTTCGAAGTGCTCTTCAACTTCGGATGGCCTGGGATGGCAGTGAGTTTTCTTCTGGCGGCCCTTGCGATGATCTCGCGCCTTCGCCGGTCGCGCGGCGTGGAGAGGCAGCAGCTAAAGTGGCTCGCCGCGGCGGCGGCAATCCTGCCCCTCGCGAGCGGCGCTGGGGTCGTCAGTTACTATCTGGGATACGAAACGGTTTTAGGGCTTATCTCCCCCTTCGCCTTCATTCTCATATTTTTTGCAGCGGGCTACGCCGTCCTTCGTTACCGGCTCTACGACATAGATTTCATCATCAACCGCGCGCTTGTCTATGGCGCGCTGACGGTCACGCTGATCCTCGTCTACGCCGGATGCGTCGTCTCCTTGCAGTACGTCTTCCGCGTCCTCACCGGCGGGAGTTCCCAGCTCGTCATCGTCGTCTCGACCCTCGCCATCGCGGCGCTCTTCAACCCACTCCACCGCCGCATCCAGGAGTTCATAGACCGGCTCTTCTATCGCGGGAAATACGACGCGGCGAAAACCCTGGAAACGTTCTCCACGAAGTTGCGGGATGAGACGGACCTCGAATCCCTGAACGGCGAGTTGCTCGCGGTGGTGCGGGACACGGTGCAGCCGGAGCACGCTTCGCTGTGGTTGCGGCGATCCGGGGAGAGATCTCCGTGACGGCCGCGCCTCCCCGTCGGCGTTCGTGGTTGGCGCTGGCTGTCGTGGTGCTTCTCCTCGCCGGGATGACGGTGCTGGTCTTACTGGGACCTGGCGATCCTAACTTCCGGCGCGATCCCGCCGGCTTCGTGGCCTTCGTATGCGCGTTCGGTGCCTTCGGCCTGGTCGGGACGCTGATCATCTGGCAGCGCCCCGGCAACACCCTGGGTTGGATCCTGGCCGCTATCGGGCTTCTGGCCGCGTGGGGGGCGTCCGCCGACACGTACACCGACCTGGCCCGCGGCGCGGAGCGCGGCGCGGACCTGCTGTACCTGGTGGCCGTGTGGATAAGCCTCTGGTACTGGTTCCCACTGATCGGCCTGGTCCTGATCTTCACGCCCCTGCTGTTCCCTGACGGCAGGCCGCCTTCTCCCCGCTGGTGGCCCGTGGTCTGGGCCGCGGGGCTGGCGCTCGC
>JACDAR010000101.1 GCA_013695335.1 Rubrobacter sp. | reverse complement strand
GCAACGAATCCAGTGGCGATCACGCCGAGATAAACGATCTAAGGATGTACTACGAGATCCAGGGCACGGGAAGACCGCTGGTCGTGCTGCACGGCGCTTTCATGTCCACGGATGCGATGGGCGGGATCGTCGCGCCGCTCGCCGAGACGCGGCAGGTTATCGCCGTGGATTTGCAGGGACACGGACGCACAGCCGACGTGGACCGTCCGCTATCCTACGAGCAGATGGCCGACGATGTCGCAGCCCTGTTGCGGCATTTGGAGATCGAGAAGGCCGACGTATTCGGCTACAGCATGGGTGGCGGCGTCGCCTTCCAGGTTGCGATGCGTCACCCGGCGCTCGTTCGAAAGCTTGTAGTCGCCTCGGCCTCCTCCACTAGCGAAGGCGTCTACCCCGAGGTCTGGTCTGGCATAGAGCACATCACCCCCGAACTCTTCGAGGGAACACCGTGGAAAGAACAGTACGACCGGGTCGCGCCAGACCCCGACGCCTTCCCGTCTCTGGTAGCCAAGATGAAGCAACTCGATAGCCAGCCTTTCGCCTGGCCGCCAGACGATGTACGCGCGATCGCAGCGCCCACGATGATCGTGATCGGGGACTCAGACGGCACGACCCCAGAACACGCCGTCGAGCTATTCCGCCTGCGGGGAGGTGGCGTCTTCGGCGACCTGGCCGGTATGCCGAGCGCGCGGCTCGCCATCCTGCCCGGAACCCACCACGTCGGGCTGATCGGCCGCGCAGGGTGGCTGGTACCCATGATCTCGGAGTTCCTCGATGCTCCAGACTCGGATCGGGAACAGGAATGGTGATGAAGACGAATCATGGAAGCTGTCATCGGGCCGAAATTCGCTTCGACGACGCGGCGGAAGAGCCTGCCGCCGCACGTTTCGTCTTTTGGGATGGCACGCGAAACTGGCAGTACCGCACACCGGAGATCTCCATTCCCTGTGAGAAAGGTGGCGCCTGCCTGAAATGATGGATGACTTCACGGCCTCCGAGATACTTACTGGCGAGACCAGCATCTTCGTGCGCTCATCGGGCGACGGGCCGCCTGTACTTCTGTTGCACGGCTTTCCGCAGACTCACCTGATGTGGCGCGGCGTCGCCCCGTTGCTCGACCGCGACTTCACGGTCGTATGCGCGGATCTTCGGGGATACGGGCACAGTGGTTGTCCCGAATCTCACCGGGATCACACGCCATACTCGAAGTGTTGCATGGCACGGGATATGGCGGGCGTGATGGAGCGGCTTGGATTCCCGCGCTTCTCGGTGGCCGGGCACGACCGCGGCGGACGAGTCGCCTATCGTATGGCGCTCGACCATCCGGATCTCGTCGAGCGGCTCGCCGTCCTCGATATCCTGCCGACGGAGACCGTATAGAATCTGGCCGATGAGAGGTTCGCTCTCGCCTACTGGCCGTGGTCGCTGCTCGCCCAGCCCGGGCCACTCCCGGAGAAGATACTGACAGCGGCTCCCGAAGCCATCGTTGACGACGCCCTCGGCGGATGGGGATCTCCCACAGCCGCGTTTCTGCCTGAGGTCCGTAATGCCTACGTGCGGGCCATCCGGGAACCCGAACACGCCCACGCCATCTGCGAGGAATACCGGGCGGCTGCCACAATGGATCGCGAGCACGACAGGCAAGATCTCGCGCACGGACGCCGGATAACCTGTCCCATCCTGGCCCTGTGGGGCGCCGGAGGCCCGCTCGACACCTGGTACGTAGAGGAAGGCGGGCCACTGGCGCTCTGGCGGGCATGGGGTGATGCTGTTCGGGGACATGCGCTGGACGCCGGACACTTCTTCTCTGAGGAAGCCCCAGATCAAACAGCCGAAGCTCTGAATAGTTTCTTCGGCGCGGAAAGGATGGAATGAGAATGAATGATTCAGGACTCTCAGAAGCCCGGCTCGGTCGGATGCGCGAAACGATGGCTGGGCACATCGAACGGGGGCACGTATCCGGTATCGTCACCCTGATCTCACGCCGCGACAAGGTACACGTGGATATCATGGGGACGAAATCCCTGGGTGG
>JACDAR010000087.1 GCA_013695335.1 Rubrobacter sp. | reverse complement strand
GTCCGGTGCAGGTCATCGGGGACATTGCGTATCTGGATCGTCTTTGCCACGCTGCTAAGATTAGCGTATGCGCCGCACATGCAACAGGAGTATCCGTGCCGGATAACGGCCTCGTGGAGCGACTGCTCTCCGGCGACCGGCGGGCTTTGGCGCGGACCATATCCAAGATAGAGCGTGAGGACCCGGAGGCGGCGGAGATAGTCGCGGGGATCTACCCGCATACCGGGGACTCGGTGACCATCGGTTTCACGGGGCCGCCTGGCGTGGGGAAGAGTTCCATTATCGCGAAGTTGATCCGATTCTACAGAGAAGAAGACAAACGGGTCGGCGTGGTCTCTGTGGACCCTTCGAGCCCCTTTTCTAAAGGCGCTATCCTTGGCGACCGCATCCGGCTCACGGATCATTTTCTCGACCCCGGCGTGTTCATCCGCTCGATGGGGAGCAGGGGGCATCTGGGTGGGCTCGCCGGAGGTTCCAGGCTCGCTGCATTGGCGATGGAGGCCGCCGGGATGGATGTCGTCCTGTACGAGACTGTCGGGGTGGGGCAGGGGGAGGTGGAGGTCGCTTCGGCGGCTGATACTGTCGTCTTGTGTTTACAGCCAGGGGCTGGCGATTCCGTGCAGGCGCTCAAGGCTGGCGTTATGGAGATCGCGGACGTCTTCGTCATCAACAAGGCCGACCATCCGAAGGCGAAAGGCGCAGCCTCGGAGGTGCGTTCGATACTGGAGATCGGGCACGAACTGGACCCAGATCCGTGGTTCCCGCCTGTTCTCATGACCCGGGGAGACAACGGCGGCGGTATCGAGGAGCTCAAGGAGACCATCGAGAAGCATCGATCCCATCTGAAAGACAGCGGCAAGCTGGAGAAGAGGCGACGAGCTTCGATGCGGGATCTCGTAGTGTCGTGGGCGACGAACCGGCTGGAGAAGGAGATGCGCGAACGCCTCGGCCGGGAGGACACGGACCTCATGGAAAAAGTCTACAGCCGCGAACTTGACCCCATATCCGCATCGCAGAGGATCTTCGACGAGGTATAGAGTCGGACCCCGGTGGATGCTTCGCGCCTTTCAGCGAGGATGTTCCACCGGGGATCTGCGATTCAGGTTATCGGAGCGGCGCGTATCCCAGGTCCTTGAACAGCCCGGCTATAACCGTATGGCCCCTGTCGTTGGGATGAAGCCCGTCTATGAAGATGTAGCCTTTGCTGGAGGGGTCTTCGATGCCGCTTGGGCCGTTGAATGCCTGGTAAACCGGGGCGTACCTTATGCCGTTGGCCACGGACGTCGCGGCGATGTGGCTGTTGGCCTCATCCACGTACGGCTTGAACGCCTGGAAATCGTTGAGTCCCCCGTCGTTGGCCCAGCTATCGGCGGCCATGTCCCTGTTGACGTAGGGATTGTAGATGTCCATGGTGCGGATTATGGTGTTGCGGGGGAGCGGAGGCCCAGGATCTCGGCCGTGATGGCTGTCCAGTTGGACTCGAACTTGCTTTCCGTGGCCCTGAGGCAGTCCTGGTTGTCCGCACCGCCGCAAGTACCCTGTTTGTACCGCTCGCGGGCGTCGCGCAGGTCGTTGCCGCCGACGTCGTAGGTAACTACTTCAGCGCGCCGGACGGCCCGGCGGAAGCCAGCGTCGTTGCGGAGGGCGTAGAGGAGATCGCTGCTCGTCCAGCCGTTACGGCTCAGGTTGTTGAGGTTCACCGTGTTGCGGGTGTCGGCCTCGATGTGCGTCTCGTAACGCGGAACGTATCCCTTGAGCGCGCCGAAGCCCGTGCCGAGGGAATCCCCCAGCGCCGTGTAATCCCAGGTGGCGGCCAGCGCGGTTCCCTGTAACCCCACGATCATCACGATCATGACGAGCATTACCTTCAGCAGACGCCGCAAATCCACAGTCCTTTCCCCGCTTTCAGCGCCATCTCCGGCGAGCCGGAGTCAACAGGGAAGTATCTTAGAATGCTCGTCTCGTGGCAAGTGCCGGACTACTCGACGACGGGTTGGGAGAGTATCCAGAGGCTCGTGACCGTATAGAGGACCATGAGGACGACCATCGGGATCTGGCTTCGGATGACGAGTTTGGGGCTGGATGCTTCGCGCAGCGCGACGGTGTGGGCGAGGAATACGGCGATCACATGTCCCGCCACTATCAAGGCTACCTGCGAATACCACACGAACGCGGCCCCCACGATGCTCGGGTTCGGTTCGTAGCCACTCGTTCCGAAGAGGTTCCAGCCCCATCCGAACGGGTCGGAGACGAGATAGATGATGTTCTGTCCATCGGTGAGCAGCAGCGTGAAGTAGTGTGCCGCCTGGTAGGCGAGCGCGATGGGAACCAGCGAAAAGGCGAAAGCCCCGGCGAGCCGCCAGAAGCCAGCTCCCCCGCCCAGAAGTTGGCACAGCTTCACGAAACCAGCGTACAGCGTGAAGAACACGAGCGGCACGGCGGCGAGGCCGAGTGTTCCGTAGAAAAGGCTGCTCAGAGCCCCGTACGAGCCAGCGATGGACTGGAGGGAGAAGATCAGGCTGACCCAGAAAGGCGTAGCCAGCAACCCGTCATACGTGACGCTCGCAAGCATGAAGACGACGAACGCCACCCCGGCTACCGAAATCCCTTCAGAATGTAGAAGTCCCACCGCCGGTGGCCGCAGGTTCACCTCCCGGTGCTCCGGCGAGGCATGTCCGAAGCACCAGTAGCAGTTCACGCATTCATCCTCGCTTTCGACCATGCAGATGCCGCACTCACCGCAGGCTACTCCGCTGGTCACGCGAACCTCGGTTGGGGCGAAGCGCGCCAGGATGCCGAAGAAAACGGAGAATGCTTCGCCCCGGCGCAGCCAGGTCTCCTTGCCGAAGAAAGACATCCCGGCCCAGGTGACGCTGGAGTACAGCAGCGCGAGGAAGGCTATGTTGCGTGGCGTCGCAGATCCCCAGAAGATCAACTCGACCCACGCGAACGCGAAGAACAGCGCCAGCGCGGGCCAAACGTCCCACCGTACCGGATACGCGATGTCCGGCTCCAATCCTTCTTCTACCCCGAGCCGCTGGACGAGCCTGTCGGCCCAATCGAAGACGATCTCGAAGGGATTTGCGAGCGCCCACACGTTCCCGATAAGCGCGATGACGAGGCTCATGCCGACCCACCAGATCACCCACACCATAGTCGGCGCGAAGTTGAGCGCGGGCGTCTGGTTCCCGAACAGTCCCGTTAGTATGATGAGCGCAAACAGCGCCACCGATATGACACGCAGCCCGAAAACGAACGCCTGATTAGCCAGCGTCGCCCGTATGAAGCCGAACCTCAGCAGGTTCGACCGGGGGTAGCCGCCAGAAACGTCCCTCTCCCCGATGAAGAAGCCGAACACGACGAAAGATAGGAGCACGGCGCTGGCCGCGCCGTAGAGATACAGCCATAGCGGTACGGGTAGATCGTATCGTTGCCCGAAACCGTGGGCAAAGGCCGGACGAGCAAGTATCAGGGAGAAGGATATTATGGCCGTCGAAGCTACTACGGTGCGGCGTATGCGCCAGGCCATGTTTCTATCGTGGCTCCACGACGAGGGCGCCTAGTTCAGCCTCCGTGTCGTGGTTTTCGACGGGGAAACGCCCGGTGAGATCCGCCTCGAACGAAATCTTTGTCGGCTCGTCAGGTTCGATCTCTTCTTCCAGGTCGTAGCCGTGGACGTGCATTTCCAGCGGTCTATCCGTCGTCACGTTCAGCGTGACCTTGTCACCCTCGTGGACGGAGATCTGCTCCGGAGTCATGTTGCCGTCCTCGATCTCCACGCCGAGCGAGCGTTTTCCTGGAGATGTTTCGTTCGGGTCGGGACGCAGGATCACGAACAGCCCGCCCAGGATGAGGACGGAGATCAGGGCCAGAACTGAGATCCTGACTGCCATAAGCTCCTAGTTGGTAGGCGACTGCCCATAAATCCTACCAACTCAGACGCCTGATCGTCTCTCCCGCTTTGCCCGTGAGCGGCAGCGGTCGCTGCAATAAACTACGGAATCCCAATCCCGCTCCCACTTCTTGCGCCACCGGAAAGGCCGCCCGCAGACCGGACAAACCTTCTCCGGCAGATCCCGCTTCATCCGGCTGCCCATAACCTCAGTCTAGCCAGAGGAGCCAACCCGCATTGTGCGCGAGTCTACGTCAGATCCACCGCGACCGGCAGCGCCCTTTTCCTCCAGTTCGAGAGGCTGCCCGGTCTCCGTTCGTACTTCTCCACAAGAAGCCGCCGCGCAAGCTCGTCCTCTTCCGTATTTTCGACGACGCGGGCGCTTCCCTCGAAGCTCTGATCCGCGATCCGGATTGTCACGTCCGGGTTTTGGCGGAGGTTCTTCACCCAGTCGGAACGATCTCCACCGCCCGAGAGCATGTACAGGATTCTGTTCTGCACGGAGAACCAGATCTCGATCTCGTGCAGATTCCCCGACACCCTGCCCGTGGTCGTCAGGTAACAGTATTCTTCTTCCAAGAGGGTGGAAAGGTCAGGGTTGCTCAACTGACGGTCTCTCGCTGCCGCAACTCGACCCGACGGATCTTGCCGCTCGTGGTTTTGGGTAGCTCTTCGATGAACTCGATCTCTCTCGGATACTTGTACGGGGCGGTCTGGCCCTTGCAGAAGTCCTGTATCTCTTTCGCCAGTTCATCGGAAGGCTCATGGTCTGCTCCGAGCACGACGTATGCCTTGACCACGCTGCCGCGATCTTCATCCGGGGCGGGAACGACGGCGCTCTCGATAATGGCCGGATGCTCTATCAGCACGCTCTCGACCTCGAACGGCCCGATGCGGTAGCCGGCGGAGGTGATCACATCGTCCGACCGGCCCACGAACCACAGATAACCGTCCTCGTCCCGGTACGCCCTGTCGCCGGTGAGATATTTACCATCCCTGTACACGGCCTCGGTCTCGTCTGGTTGCTCCCAGTACTCTTTCATAAGGCATGGGATGCGCCCATCGAGTGCGATGTCCCCCGGTTCGTCCGGCTGGCACTCGTTGCCCTCCATGTCGATCACCTTCACGTCGCAGCCTGGGGATGGCTTGCCCATCGAGCCTGGCCGCACCTCCAAACCAGGATAGTTGGCTACGAGCAGGGTGTTCTCGGTCTGGCCGTAGCCGTCGTAGATGGTGATGCCGTGCAGCTCTTTCCAGCGTTCGATCACCGGCGGGTTCAATGGCTCGCCTGCCGACACAGCGTGACGGAGCTTCGATAGGTCTGCCCGTTCCAACTCGGGTGTCTTGGCGAGCAGACGATACTCCGTCGGGGCCTGGCATAGCACCGTGATATCGTGACGGGCTATGAGGTCCAACCGTTCGGCTGGGTCGAAGCCGCCTTCGTGGAAGAAGATCTCGGTTCCCATGCTCCACGGCCCGAGGAACACGTTCCAGATGCTCTTGGCCCATCCCGTCCCCGACGTACACCACAGACGGTCGCCCTCCTGCAAGTCCAACCAGTACCGCGCCTCCATCCGCTTGGCGTGCGTGTAGCCGTGGGTGTGCAGCGCGCCCTTCGGATGCTTCGTAGTCCCCGACGTGTACAGGATGAACGCGCTTTCGTCCGCCGTTGTGTCCTCGGCCTCGAACTCGTTGGAGGCAGAGTCCACTATTTGCTCGAATGACTCCCAGCCCTCGTATTCGCCACCCAGGGAAACGAAATATTTGAGGCCAGGCGCATCTGGGCGCATCTTCCCGACCTCTTCGATGCATTCCGGGCCGGAGATTATGGCTACCGCCCCGGAGTGCTCCGCTCGGAACCGGAGGTCGCCCGACCGCAGTTGCGGGGCGCAGGGGATGGCTATGGCGCCGAGCTTGAGGAGGCCGGTGAGGATGACGTGCCACTCTGGAATCTTACCGAGCAGTACCATCACCCTGTCGCCGCGCCGCACGCCCAGTTCGCGCATCGCGCCAGCGAAGCGGTTCGAGAGGGTGGAGAAGTCCCGGAAGGTGAGGCGCTTCTCTTCGCCGTTTGTACCGAGCCAGATCATGGCCGGACGGTCCTCATCGGCCCATTTGTCGACAACGTCCCGACCGAAGTTGAACCGATCCGGCGTCTCCCACTCGAAGTCTGCGTACGTCCGCGCGTAATCCCCGATGTTGGACACGTATTCCTCCCTTTCCCCAAAGGCAG
>JACDAR010000064.1 GCA_013695335.1 Rubrobacter sp. | reverse complement strand
AAAACTCGCTGGCGCGACGGAAAACCTGTGGGACGGGACAAAGGCCGATGGGCTATCGGACCTTGAGGCGCTAGCCTACCGGTCCAACCTCTTCGGCAAGGACCGTTCCGTCGCCAACTTCGGTGGCGGAAATACATCGACCAAGACGAAAGATCTCGACCACACAGGCCGCGAGATAGACGTGCTGTGGGTCAAAGGCTCGGGCAGCGACCTCGCGACCATCGAGGCGGGCCAGTTCACCGGCCTCAAACTCGACGAGGTACGGCCGTTGATGGAGCGGGCCGCGATGTCCGACGAGGATATGGTTTCGTATCTTGCCGCCTGCCAGTTCCGCCCGGACATGCCCCGCGGCTCCATCGAGACGTTGCTTCACGCCTTCGTGCCTTACCCGCACGTGGACCACACCCACCCCGATGCTGTCAACATGATCTGCTGTTCCGAAGGGGGCGAAGATCACGCGCGCGAATGCTTTGGTGAAGAGGCGGTCTGGATCCCTTACATCCGGCCCGGCTTCACCCTCTCCAAACAGGTCGGCGAAGCCGTGAGGGACAACCCGGACGCCCGCTTCGTACTGCTCGCCAAGCACGGCCTCGTCACGTGGGGAGATACCCACGAGGAGAGCTACAACCGCACCATCGAGGCCGTCAATCGCGCCGCCGAGTACGTCGCGGGGCGTGGTGGGGATCAGCCATTCGGCGGCCAGGGTCTGGAGCCGCTTCCCGCTGATGAGCGCGAGACTTTGTTGGCCGAGGTTCTGCCAGCATTGCGCGGCGCGCTCTCCGGCGAGACGCCAAAGATACTTCGCCAGGACTCCTCGGAGGATGTGCTCGAGTTCATCTACGGACGTGATTCGGCAGAACTCTCACAGGTCGGCGCGGCGTGTCCGGATCACCTCGTGCGAACCAAGGTCAGGCCGCTGTGGGTGGACTTCGATCCCCGAAGTGAAGACGCTGAGGCTCTTGTATCGAAGCTACGCGAAGGCGCAGAACGCAACCGCGAGGATTACGAGGCGTACTTCGGGCGGCATGAAGAGGCCGATGAGGAGATGTTCGATCCAAATCCGAGGGTCGTGCTGATCCCAGGCGTCGGCCTCGTCGCCGCAGCCGCCAACCTGAAAGAAGCGGACCTCTCGCGGGACTTCTACCATCGCGCCATCTCCGTGATGCGTGGAGCCCACTCCATAGGCGGCTTCGTCTCACTCACGGAGGAAGAATCCTACGCCGTCGAGTACTGGCCCCTAGAACTCTACAAGCTCACGCTCGCCCCGCCCCCGAAAGAGCTCGCTGGAAGGGTCGCCCTCGTCACAGGCGGCGCGGGTGGGATAGGCAGCGCAACAATACGCCGCCTGGCCGATGAAGGCGCGTGCGTGGTAGTGGCCGACATCGACGAGGAAGGCGCTGAAGAGGTAGCTGACGAGTTCGGTGGCTCCGGGTTGTCTGTCAGGATGGATGTGACAGTGGAGGCGGCGGTCGTCTCAGCGTACAGGAAGGCGGCGCTCACCTTCGGCGGCGTGGACGTAGTCGTCTCGAATGCGGGCCTTGCTTCGTCTGCGCCCATCGAAGAGACGAGCGTGGAGATGTGGAACTTCAACCACGATGTGCTAGCCCGCGGGTACTTCCTCGTGGCGCGCGAGGCGTTCCGGTTGCTCAAGCGGCAGGGGACTGGGGGAAGCGTTGTCTTCGTCGCCTCGAAGAACGCGATGGCGGCTGGCAAGAATGCTGCGGCGTACTCCTCGGCCAAGGCGGCGGAGTTGCATCTGGCGCGGTGCCTGGCGGAAGAGGGGGGAGCGCACGCCATAAGGGTGAACACGGTGAACCCGGACGCTGTATTGCAGGGGTCAAGGATCTGGGGTTCGTCCTGGCGCAAGGAGCGCGCCGAAGCGTACGGCATCGAGCCTGATGAACTGGAGGAACACTACAGGCAGCGGAACGTCCTCAAGGTCAACGTGACACCGGAGAATATCGCCGAGGCAGTCATGCACTTCGCCTCCGAAAAGCGAACCTCCAGAAGCACGGGCAACGTCCTCAACGTGGACGGCGGCATCAAGGACGCTTATCCTAGATAGGTACACGCCGACGGGAGGACTTGCTTGAAACACCAGGAGTTGCGCGGGGAGGTCTCACGCATCGTGCGCCGGATGGCCGATTCCGGCCTCGTGGTAGGGACAGCGGGCAACGTCAGCATCCGAACCCCGGACGATACGGTCCTCGTCACGCCAAGCGGGCTCGACTACGCAGACATGGGACCTGATGACATGGCCCTCGTGGATCTCGATGGCAATTTTCTGGAAGGTTCTTTCGCCCCATCCACCGAGACCCCGATGCACACTGGCATCTACCGCGCCAGGCCAAGGGTCGGCGGCATCGTCCACACCCACGCGAGGTTCGCCACCACGCTCGCCTGCCTGCACCTGGAGATACCGCCACTCCACTACATGCTCGTCACGCTCTCTGACGAAGGAAAGGTTCCCCTGGCTGCCTACGCCACCTACGGGACAGAGGATCTCGCGCGCAACGCGGCCGAGGCCCTCGGCGAAGCCCACCACGCTTGCCTGCTCGAGAACCACGGCGCCATCACGGTCGGGGATACAGCAGCGGAGGCGTACTCCCGGACGGAGGTACTCGAAGAGATGGCGGAACTGTACTATCGGGCAAGGCTCGCTGGGGAACCAGCCATCCTAGGTCCGGAGCAGCTCGCAGAGGTCGCCGCCAAGATCTCCGACTACGGACAGTCCAAAGCCGTGCATGGCGCGACACAGGAATGAAGAACTGGCGCAAGCGGCTGCTGAGGTTGGTTGAGGGGGGCGAGGCGTACTACGACCGGGCGCGGCTTTCGCTCAAAGTTCGGCATCAGTTTCTCGGTCCAGTGCGGGTAGTGCCTTATCGGGGGCACGGCACGCCGGAAGAGGTACGCGTCGTGGGGCGCGTGCTCGAAGAAATCGTGATCTCCGAGCCCACGATTTACGACAGCAGGCTGAAGAACCTGAGGGCGATGGCTCGCCGATTCCTGAGCGCCGAGGTGCCCGGCGCCCGCGTCAAAGTGGGCTTCGGGGGGATGAGTCGCGTGGTGGTCGCAGACGACGAAGGTTTCTTCGAGGCCCGCATTCAGCCTCGGGAGCCTGTGCCCGAGGATCAGGAATGGCACGAGGTGGACTGCGAGCTGGTGTGGCCGAAGGCGAAGGGACAGAATGATGTCGGGGCGACGGGCCTCGTGACGATCCCGATCCAGGGTCCCGGAGCCGCCTCGTTCGGCATCATCAGCGACATAGATGACACCATACTGCGCAGCGAGGTCACGCGCGGCCTCACGATGCTACGCCTGCTCCTTTTCTCCAACGCCCACACCCGGCTACCTTTCGAGGGCGTTGCAGCCTTCTACCGGGCGCTGAGATCCGGGTCAGGAAGTGAGACCAACCCGATCTTCTACGTCTCCACCGGCCCGTGGAACCTCTACGATCTCCTCGAAGATTTTCTTGACATACAGGGCATCCCTGCTGGTCCGATCTTCTTGCGGGACTGGGC
>JACDAR010000061.1 GCA_013695335.1 Rubrobacter sp. | reverse complement strand
TGATCCACGAACAGGCGCGCCCGCGTGCCCGAGATCTTACGGAGGCCGATATTTCTCCCCCGGCGCACCAGGATTCCAATGAATACCAGGACCGCAGTACCCGCCGCGAGATGCGCAGGCAGGTTCGTAGGTCTCGCCTTCGTCGCGGCCTGCGCCGGTTGGCCCTGGTCCTCCTGGCAGTGTTGCTGCTCCTGTTCGCCGGAGGAGTTGTGTACTCTTTGACGGCCCCAAAGGAGATAGCGGGCGTGGCGAGCCCAGCCGTCGGCCCGCCTCCCGCGCCGCCGAGTGCGCCTTCCCCGGATGCGTCTTCGCCTGAAGGTTCTTCCAAGGAAGCGTCTTCACAGAAGCCGGTTCCGCCGGTTGACATGGCGAAGTTGCAGAAAGATCTGAAGGAGATCACATCCCGGCACGGCGGGTACTACGGTGTGGCGGTCTACGATCCGGCGTCAGGGAAGACAGCCACGCTGAACGCGGACGAGATTTTCACGGCAGCGAGCATCGGCAAGTTGCCAGCCCTGATCTCACTTTACCGATTCGCTAATCGCGGGCAGGTGAGCCTTGAGGACAAAGTTTCCATTCAACAATCTGATTACCAGCCTGGCACGGGCATCTTGCAGTTGCAGCCGGTTGGCTACACAGTGACGCTGCGCCGATGCGCTTACCTCATGATCAACGAGAGCGACAACACAGGGTGGGAGATGCTCCACAGGTACCTGGGGCGAGACAACATCGAGGCGGAGACGTATGCCATCGGGGCGCGCTCGACTGGATACTGGATCCCGAACACCACCACCCCGAACGACATTCTGCTGATGCTGAAGAAGATCTCCGACCCTTCTTTCACCACGGAAGCGATGTCCTCGGAGATGCTCACGGCCATGACGAATACCGTGAACGAAGACCGAATCCCGGGGCCGCTCCCCAAAGACGTGCGCGTGGCCCACAAGTTCGGCTCCTACGGTGATAGCTTCGGGGACGCAGGCATCGTGTTCTACAAGGCTCCCGATGGCTCCAGCAAGCGGTACTATCTCGTAGTCTTGTCCGGGGGCACAAGCGAGTACGAGGCCCGCGAAACCATCCAGGAACTCTCGCTGGCCACCTACGAGGCTATAGCCAGGCCCAGCAAATAGACGGCGCAGGCACGATATCCTATAATCTTTCACTTCTTCCAAGCCCCGGCGCGTGGGCTAAAATTCTCGACGGGAGCGGAGGATCTGACTTACCCGAAGATGGCGCGAGATCAGGCAGAGGAGCGGGCTTCGAGTGGCCCCCTGAATGAAACCGCGGCAAACACACTAGTTCTTCTGAGCATCGCCATCGCCATGGCGATAGTCGTCCTGGTTCCCGTTGTCCTGAACCCGGATTTGATCCGGATCAACCCCGTCGAGGTTTACTACCCGACCAAGTTCAAGGTGCTGGCGTGGCTCTCAGTCGCGCTCCTGGCAACGGTGCTTGGCTCCGTGGCGCTGCGTAGAAAACCCCTGGCGGTTCCCATGCTGATCCCCGTTCTCGCTTTTCTCGGCATCGCGGCCCTCAGCACGGTTTTTTCGGATGCCCCCATGCACAGCCTCTTCGGGGACCGCAAAGAGGGTTTGATCTCCCTGTCTGGCGAGATTCTGCTTTTCTACGCGATGGCCAGGGGGCTGAACTCCCTGGTTCGTGTGCGGGTCTTCCTGATCGCGATGGTGACCGCCGGTACCCTCGTCTCTATCTACGGCATCTCCCAGAATTATGGGTTCGATCCGGTCTCGGGATGGCTGATTTCGTGGTATTCGGAGATAGGGAGGCCCTTCGCCACCATCGGGAACCCGATAACCCTCGCCTCCTACCTGACCCTGATGGCTGGGGCAGCCATGGCGCTGTACTTCACAGCCAGCTCGCCATCGCGACAGGTGCCCTGGCTCATCGCGCTGGCCCTGATCGGGGCGTGCTGGATCTACACGGATACACGGGGTGCGATGCTGAGCGTGGTTGCGGCCCTGCCCGTGATCCTGTGGATCTCGCACCGTAAGATGGGAACCGTGCAGCCCCTTCAAGTTCCGTTCGCCACCCTGATTCTGGCTGTGATCACCGCGCTCATGGCTTCTGCGGCGTTCGGCAACCTCTCCCTCCCATCCTACGTCACCACCCCCCTGATAGCCTACCTGATCCTGCTAGGCGCGATCCTGTGGCTCTCCGACCTGAGACCGGCGGTTATGGGACCCTTGCTTACCGTGCTGCTCGCCCTGACGGTGGTGGCGGGTGTGGTTGGGGTAGCCGTGGTGGCGAGCAACATGGGAATCCTGAATCTCACAACCGTTGGCCGCGAAGGCGGCCTGAGCGCCCAGGTCCGGCTGCTCATCTGGCGGGATACTATCCCGACGATCCTGGAACGCCCGCTTTTGGGCCACGGCCCGGATAACTTCACTGCGCCCTTCCAGGCGCACATGGGCGAAGCTCTCAAATCCGCCATTACCACGGGTACGGGCGAGGTCAGCATCGTGGACCGCGCCCACAACGACTTTCTTCAGGTAGCCGCGACAACTGGATTATTGGGGCTCGCAGCCTACGTCTGGGTTCTCGTCTCGTACTTCCGCAACTCTTACAAGGGTGGCGGATGGCCGTTGCTTGCGCTATCGGGCGGCGTGCTTGCCTATATACTCCAGATACAGACCTCCTTCTCGACCGCTGCCACCAGCGTCGCTTTCTGGGGCATTCTCGGCACGTCGGCGGCGATAATCCGTATACAGGGCGCTGAGGAAGATGACCAAGCCTCGGAATCACGATCAAGCGCCGCAACGGTTTCGACCCGGGAAGCGCCAAGGGCCAGGCTGTATGAGATCCTGACCTTCGTGGTAGTCGTCGCCGTCATAGCCTCCATCGCCTTTCCCACGTTCATGGATCAGCGGGAGCAAGCCGCCAAAGTTGCGCGAACTGACCTGAAACTTTACGTCAGGCAAACCGTCAAACTCTACGACCAGACCAACGAAGCGCGAGGGACATATCCAAGGTCTGGGGTCTATACCAGCGAAGACAAGATCAGGGGTCCCCTCGGTATGAGGCTGCGGCCCCCAGACAACATCAAGATCACCACAAGAACCCCCGGACAAGGCTTCCGGGTGCTCGGAAAGAGCACAACCCTCAGCGGAACCTTCAAGTATTCGTACAGCAGCGCAACCAACAAATACGCTTTCCGACCGTAAAAATACGTGCCTATCACCACCAAAAGTTAAAAAATGTTAAGGAAATGGTAAAAGTTAAGCGAAATGATGTTGACGTGAGCATACGAAGATGGAAGAATAACCACCGTAAACAGAAACCCTCGAAACAGGGAGGTAAGTCTTGAGGAAGATATTGTTGCTGGTCTCTATGCTGGCATTGGCGCTCTTCGTGGCGTCGCCGGCGATGGCCCAGGATAAAGGCGACGCTGATGACGGCGACGATGTTGTTGTCAGTGGCGACACTAACACCAACGAGAACGAGAACATCAACAACAACAACAACGAGAACAACGTTGACGTCGACGTCAACGTCAACAACGAGGTCGTCGTCAACCTGGCCAACTTCAACACGAACGTCAACACGATCATCATCGGTGGCATCAAGGTCGTGGACCTTAACAAAGACGGTGTGATCACCGTGTTCGAGTGCGATCAGCAGGGCGTTTCCAAGTCCGCTGCTCTCACCTTCCACAAGAAGGTTGTAGTGGAGAAGGACTTCTTTGTTAAGGACAGCACCATCGTTGTTAAGGACAGCACCGTCGTTACCGGTGACACCGTCGTGAAGGATACCGTCGTGAAGGATACCGGCACCACCGTTGTGTCGGGCGACACCAAGGTTGTTGAGGGTGAGACCACCGTTGTGCCGGGTGAGACCACCGTTGTGTCGGGTGATACCACCGTTGTGTCGGGTGATACGACCACGACTGCTGGCACGACGACCACCACGACCGCCGTGCTCCCTGAGACGGGTGGCTCCTCGCTGCTCGCCCTTGGCGCTGGCGCCCTGCTCGTTGCTGGTGGCCTCCTGGCCCGCCGGATCGTCCGGTAGCAACGACTAGCCGATAAGGCTTTATTGAAGAGGCGGGTCCCTTCGGGGGCCCGCCTTTTCCGTGCGCGCGGCAATTTCTGGGTATGGGCTGCTTGTACTAGGGCCTGGTAGTGGATATCCTCATGGATGGTGAGAATCGTTTTGAGCCGCGCAATCCTCAGGGTCTCCGCAGGGTTTCTGGTGGGTGTCTTGGTCCTGCTGGCGGCCTCGCTGTACCTCTCGGAACTCTACACCAACGAGTATCAGCGCCTCTCGGCGGCTGGCGATGTGGAGGGGGCCATGCGAAAGGTGGGCCTCGCCGCGCGTTTCAACCCCTTCGACGCCGACCCGCTGGAAGCGCAGGCATATCTCCTTCAGAGGCAGGGTCGTTACCAGGAGGCAGAGCGGATCCTCGGGCAGGCGGCCAGGCGTGATCCGCAAGATTTCATGCCATACCTCGCGCTGGGTAACGTCCAGATGTACCAGCTAAACGACCTGGATGGCGCCGCAAGGAACTACAAAGACGCGCTCGAACGCAACCCAAAGCTGATCCTCGGGAAGACCTCGCTGGCCCAGGTGTACATCCGCCAGGGGAAACTGAAGGAGGCTGGGAAGGTCTACGAAGACCTCAGGGAGACGAAGGATCTCACCTACCAGGGGCTGTACGACCTTGGCAGGATCTACGTTCGCACCGGTCGGCCTGATGGGGGTGTGAAGACCATCAGGATGGCCCAGAGGAGGGTTGGCAGGGATCTCGCCGCCATCGGTCAATCCGGGCAGGCAAAGGACATGCGGTCATCAATGGACCTCGCCATAGCAGATGCTTTCGTGGTGCAGGGGGAGTACGAGAAGGCCAGGAGGGTTGTAGCCCGAAGCAATGCGGAGCAGGCGCCAGCGATTCTACGCCTCCTCAACTCTGACCCGGAAAGATACCGGGCGTCGGTGGATGACAGTGCCATCTACTGACGGGCGCAACTGGCAACGCGGGCGGGGCGAGGACCCCATCCTCCCCGAAGTCCTGTACGTGCTCTGGGAGCGGCGGCTCCTGGTGGTCGGGGCCGTGCTGGCGCTTGTGTTCGTCGCTGCTATATTCGGCCTGCGCGGGGAGAGGCTGTATACGGCCGAGGCATCTGTCAGCGTTACGCCCCAGGAAGGCTCGGTGACGGGCGAGGCGCCGGAAACCTTCGTGGACGACGTGCTGGCGGCTGTGACGGCGCGGGACTTCTGGCGGGACGTCATGCGGGAGGCGCGCTGGACCGAGGGCCCCGAGGAGTTCCAGGAGACGTTCGATGTCGAGCGCTACAAAGAATCGGGTGGGGCATCCGGCCTCAGGGTAAGGTTCTCGGGATCCAGCGCGGAGGAGGCCGCACGTTCCGCCAACGCCTACGCTGACGTCTTCGTGAGCCGGGTCGAGAGGCTCAACGACAGCAGGCTGGCGGGGGGAGCGTTGGCCGCTGACGCCAGGGTCGAGGAGTACGCTTCAGCGGAGAGCGGGGTGAACTACCGCCTGCTGCTCCTCGCTGTCGCGGCCACCGTCGCAGGGGTACTCGTTGGGGGGACGGCTGCCATGGTGCTCGAGAGCCGGACCCGTAGCTGGCGAAACGTCCGCGACGCGGAGCTGACCCTTCGGGCGCCCGTCCTCGGGGTAATCCCCGACTACTCCTCCGAGGAAGTTTAAGTTGGCCCTTGACGCCGCGCGCGACGCAGGGGCGAAGGACCTCCTCAGCCCTGACTCTTCAATCAGGCGGCACTACGAGGGTCTTGCCGACAACCTTCTCTCCCTCGGCGAAAGGCCCATGAGCGTCGTCGTGACAGGGCCGGAGCCTGGCGCTGGATGCTCCAGCGTGTGCCTCGGGATCTCGGGCGCCCTGGCAAGTACCGGGCGGCGGGCCGCCATAGTGGACTGCAACCTGAGGAACCCTGCGCTGCACAGGATGCTCGGCGAACCGAACTTCCTGGGCCTGACCACCGGCCTCGGGGGCGTCCGGGCGCTGGAGCACTACGGGTTCGAGGCGGCGCCAGGCGTGTTCGCGGTCCCCACCGGACCCGTGCCCGCGGACCCTGATGCCCCTCTGAGGTCAGGACGGTTCGTTGAGGCTGTGCGCGGGTTGGGTGAGGGGCGGGATCTCGTGTTGCTGGATGCTCCAGTGGCTGACAGTGTCCTCGAATCCCCCGCGCTCTCGGGCGGCTTCGACGGGGTTTTGCTGGTAATACACGCCACCCGGACCTCGAAGAACGCGGCCCGCGAGGTGACGGAAGACCTGCTCGACGCCGGGGTCAACCTGCTAGGCGTCGTGCTCAACGGTTTCACGAACGGAACGTCGTGAGCGAGATAACCGGGCCTGTGGGCGCCGGGGAGAAACGCGAGCGCCCCAAAGACCGGCGTCCTGGGCGCCTGGTCACGGTGTTCAAAGCCGTGGTGCTGCTAGCGCTGGTGGCCGTGACCGCGTACGGAATGCTCAACAAGGGACTGTACCCAGACGAGCTCTGGCTTCCGGTAGCCGCCGGGGTACTGGCGTTGATGGCGGGCACCCTGCTCGTCCGGGGCTACTATCAGGACGTGCCGCTTTTTGGGTGGGTTCTTGTGGCCCTGATGACGGCCCTCGTCGGGATAAAGGGCCTCTCGTTGTTGTGGACCATCAGCGAGATAGAGACAATCCACGAGCTGTTGCGCTGCTCGATGTATCTGTCGGCCTTCCTCATGGCGCTGGCCGCGCTCTCCTCGTGGCGGCAGGTTGGAGCCATTATGGACGCCGCTGTGCTCGTGGTGACGGCGGTGGCCGGATACGGCTTGCTGCAGAAGATCAGCCCCCTCGAGTATCCCATCTACTCCGTGGACGACATAACAGTGGGCTCCACGCTCGAGTATTCGAACACCCTGGCCGTAGTCCTTGGTATCGGGGTGACGCTGGCGCTGGCCCGCCTCACGCAGTCCAGAAACGTTGCGCTGAGGGGGCTGATGGCGGCCCTGATCCTGATTTTTATAACCACCCTCTACCTCACCGCCTCAAGGGGCGGCATCGCAGCGTTTGGGGTGGCGATGGTGCTCATGATCCTCCTCTCCAACCACAGGCTACAGATGATCGCCAACCTGCTTCTCGTCTCAGTGCCGCAGGCCTGGCTGTTCTGGCAGATTCGGGATCTCGGCGCCATCTGGCAGGCCGACGCCCCTGACGCCGAGAAGCTCGCGACCGGGATAGACCTGCGCAACTACCTGACGATCGCGCTCCTCGCTGCCTTCGTGTTGCAGTGCGCTTACGCTTTCCTGGTCCGGCGCTACGATCTCACGCCCCCGGCGAGGCGGGCCATTGGCTGGGCTTTTCTGGCGGTGGTGGCGCTGGGCATATCCGGGGGGGCTGCAGTGGCAGTGGCCCAGCAAGGCGGGGTGGGGAAGGCCTACGACGCCATCTTGAGCGGCGTTCGGGGTGGCGAGGGTGAAGGCCAGCAACTCCTTTCCCTAGGGATGGGCTACAGGGGGGTTTACTGGAAGGTCGCCTGGGATGAATGGAAAGAGCATCCGTTGACGGGCACGGGCGCAGGGACTTTTCAATACACCTGGTACAGGGAACGCCCCGTGGACACGGGGGTGAGGCAGGTACACAACCTTTACCTGGAGCAGGGCACGGAGACCGGACTGTTCGCCTTCCTGGCGATGGTGGGCTTCGCGGGATTGCTCGTCGGATATATCGGGAGGGAGACGTGGCGGGCTGACGGGGACAGGAGGCTGTTCCTCGCGGGGCTCCTGGCTGCGGTGGTGATCTACCTCCTCTCATCGGTGATCGAGTGGCACTGGTACATCCCGCCCTCGACGCTCCTGTTCTTTATTCTGGCCGCCGTGGCCGTGAAGCTGGCCTCCTGGAAGGAATGGAAACCGTCAGGGGAGTCAGGCTGACGGAGAGAGGACCGGGAACCCAAGTTAAGGGACGCAGGATCTCGGAACGGCTGCTCGCGCCGCTCTACCTCGACACGAACCGGGACCATCGCCGCTCCGTGTTCCTCGCCGGGAGCGGCAGGAGCGGGACGACGTGGGCGTCCGAGATCATCAACTACCGGCGGGAATACAGGCTGGTGTTCGAGCCCTTCCATCCGGGGCGCGTAACCCTGTGCCGGAACTTCCGGCGCAAGCAATATCTTCGGCCGGAAGATCGGAGGGAAGACTACCTGGAACCTGCGCGCAAGATCCTCACGGGAGAGCTGAGGAATTCATGGACGGATCGGTTCCACCGCACCTTCGTGGCCAGGCGGCGTCTCATCAAGGATATAAGGGCCAACCTGCTCCTTGGCTGGATGCGCACGAACTTCCCAGGGATGCCCGTGATCCTGCTCCTCCGCCATCCCTGCGCCGTCGCCGCCTCGAAGCTCGCCCTTGGCTGGAAAGATAACCTCGCCGAAATTCTCGATCAGAAATACCTCATCGAAGACCACCTCAGGCCGTTCGAGCACGAGATCCGCGACGCGTCCACCAGCTTCGAGCGGCACGTTTTCGTGTGGTGCATCGAGAACTACGTCCCCATGAAGCAGCTCTCCCCTGACGGCGTGCATCTCATGTTCTACGAAGAGCTGCTTGCCAGCCCGGAAACGGAGATCCCACGCCTCTTCACGTGTCTCGGCGGGGACTTCGACGACAGGGTATACGAAGCTCTGGACCGCCCATCGCCCCTCAGCCGCGACGGCGCGAAGGGAGAACGCGATCCCGGCGCCTGGATGAATGCCATTGGCGAAGCCAGGATGAGGAGAGCGGGCGAGATCATGGGCCTCTTCGGCCTCGACCGCGTCTACGGGAACGGACCCATGCCTGATTCCGAGGGCGCGCGCGCCATGATGAGAGATACTTCGCGCCTGCTGCCAGGCGAGGTTCAGGGAGAAGGCTGAGGGATGCGTCGGCCTGCTGTGGTGATTCTCTCCGGCATCAGGTGGGATTTCCTGTGGCAAAGGCACCAGATCCTCGCCACGCGGTTCGCCCGTGCCGGATATCCGACTGTCTTCGTCGAGACCACGGGGCTCTCCAACCCTCGTATGAACCCGGCGACGGTGCGCAAGATCTCGGCCCGCATCCTCCACTCTGGCGACAGACGTCCTGGCGTGGAGCCGGGGCTCTCCGTGTACGCTCCGCTCGTGGCGCCGCCTGGCAGCGGTGTGTTCCGGTGGGCCAACAGACGGCTCTTCGTGCCTAGGGTGGTGCGGGATCTGAAGAAAATCCGCGGCCCGAACCCGGTGATAGTAGCCTACCCGCCGACCCGGACGACGCTGGCCCTGATCTCCGGCCTCGAACCCAGGCTCCTCTATTACGATTGCTCGGACGACTACGAAAACTTTCCAGGCGTCCCCCCCGATATCGCCGCCACGGAACGCGATCTCTTCCAGAGGGCTGACATAGTCTCATGCACCTCGCCGCCGCTGCTCGAAAAGGCGCGGTCCCTGCGCCCCGACGCTTTCATGAGCGGTCCCGGCGTAGACTACGAAAGGTTCGCGGTTTTGCAAGGGGATCCCCCCGACGAGGCGCCAACCGTTGGCTACTTCGGCCACCTGGACGAAGCGCGCACGGACTTCAACGCGCTGCGGAAGATCTCGGGTTCCGGCTTCAGGGTGCGTATCGTGGGCGGGCTGGGCCGCGTGCCGCGCCGGTTCCTGGAGACGCCCGGGCTGGACTACAGGGGAGAGGTTCCGTACGAGAAGCTCCCCGCAGCACTCGCTGGCGTGCGCGCATTCGTGCTTCCGTACAGGAGCAACGATCTCACCCGGAGCATCTCACCAGCGAAAACCTACGAGTGTCTGGCAACCGGAAAGCCGGTAGTGGCCGCACCGCTCCCAGCGCTGGCGGCGCTCGGGGATCACATATATCCGGCGCGCGGCGCTGGTGAGTTCGTCGAAATCTTGCGGAACCTGGATGAGATCGAGACAGACGAGAAAGTAAGGGCCAGGATCTCTCTCGCCAGGCAAAATTCCTGGGATTCACGGTTCAGGGAGATCGAGGACGCCATATGTCGCAGGCTATGAAGGGAAGTAGGATCGAGGTTCTCGGCGTCGGCGTGGACCCGCTCACCGTGGACGAACTACACGCGGAGATCCTGCGTCTCTCCGGCAAAGATGGATTATCTCTGGTGCTCAACGCCAACGCGCATTGCCTGAACCTTTGTTACCAAGACGCGGCGTTGCGGGATTTCCTGAACAGCGCGAACCTCGTATTCTGTGACGGGGTGGGGGTGATGCTCGCCGCCCGCATCCTGGGAGGACGTATTCCCCAGAGGATCACCTACGCCGACTGGATATGGAGCCTGGCGGCTTTCGCGGAGGCGGAAGGGCTCTCCTTCTTCTTTCTTGGGGCCAGTCCCGGTGTGGCAGGAGAAGCTGCGCGGCGGCTTCGGGAGCGTTATCCCGGGCTGAAGATCGCTGGCGCGCGCCACGGATATTTCGATCACACAGTCGGCAGCCAGGAGAACGCGGCTGTGGTGCGGGAGATCAACGCCTCAGCCCCCGACATCCTCCTGGTCGGCCTCGGGATGCCGCTCCAGGAACGCTGGCTCATGCAGAACCGGGAGAAACTGAATGCGGGCGTGGCCCTCATGGGTGGCGCTGTCTTCGACTACGTCTCAGGCGGGTTGCGGCGGGGGCCGCGGCTGCTCACCGACAACGGGCTGGAGTGGCTGGCACGGCTTCTCGTCGAGCCCCGCCGGTTGTGGCGTCGGTATCTGGTGGGCAACCCATTATTCCTGGCGCGGGTTCTCGGGCAACGCTTCGGCAGGTAGTGAAAGGGTGGACTGGGTTCGTGAGTCGGTCCCGTGAAACGCGCCTGGAATCGTGGGCGCCCCGATTTTGTCGCATTTTTGCTGGTTGTACGGCATCTCCTATTGCGTGAAGAGCCCGAGTGCGCGATAGTACGTCTCGCTAAGAGCAGAAGACTATACATTCATCGAATGTGGTCGGTGTGGGAGGGTGCTACATGAGGCTTGGGCGCGGGATTTGCTAGTGACGGGTTCGAGGCATCCGGGAAGCGTGATCTCACCATACCTGGCGGCGTGCGGAATCGATCCGAAGGCTCGTATATGAATGGTTTTGAGTCGGCGCTCGCGCTCTTCGCGGGGTTCTTTGATCTCTTGACCGCACCAGCGGGTTACGGGATCGCCGTCTGGGTTCTCACGATAATATTTGTGTGGAGTGGGGTTGCCAAGCTGCGTAAACCGACCCTGGCCGCCATGGCGATCATGGATTTCGGGGTTATCCGAGGGATCCGACCCCGCCTGGGGAGCGCCCTCGGGGGCGCTGAGGTGTTGCTTGCCATGTTCCTGGCGGCAGGCATCCTTCCGATGGTCTCCTTGCCCTTTACCGCTGGCTTGCTGTGGCTCTTCGTGCTGCTCATCGCGAGGGGACTCTGGCTGGGTAAGGATTTCGCGTGTTTCTGTTTCGGGGATTCGGATTCCAGGCTTTCCCGGTGGACGCTCGCCCGCACCGCCGCATTGGCCATGCTCGCCTCGGTGCTGGCCGTTGCTCCGCTATCTGCGGGATCTTACGCGGGCCTCACAACAACATACATACTACAGGCGGTCGCGGCGGCGGCTATCGTCGGCATGGCAGTGCTTGGAAGCCAGATCCCCAGGCTGCTACGTTGGAATAGAGATCCTTACGGGGTTAGAAATACGGAGGGCAAATAATGGCTGCACTCGCGGTTGCGGCGCTCGTCCTGGTCTGCATATGGCTTGGCGTTCTCACCCTGGTCGTCGTACTGCTCGTACGCCAGGTCGGGCTGCTGACGGTTCGCCTCTCCATGGCCAGCCAGGCGATCTCGCTGGACGATGACGGACCCGAAATAGGCAGCAGCCTGCCCGAGGACGTGGCGTCCGTGATGCCTAAAGAAGATCCAGCGTATCTCCTGCTCGTCTCGGCGGGTTGTGACCCTTGCCGGGAGCTCGTGGCCGAGCTCGACGGGCGCCGTTTCGAGCAGTCCATCGTGGCCCTCGTGCCGGGGCGTGAGGAGCAGGCGGCCGAGATCGCCGCGCTCCTGCCCTCCGACATGCGGGTGGTGCTCGACCCAGAGGCTACCGATCTTGCGGAGTCTCTGGATCTCGAAAGCACTCCGTTCGTCCTTGAGGTAGAGGGCGGAACGGTAACCAGAAAGGTTCACCTCTACCGGGGCGCATCCGCCCTGATCGAGTTCATGGAATCCGGGAGCGCCTCGGTGCAAAAGAGGAACTTTGTAGAGATAATGGAAAAAGAAGCTACCGAAGGGAGATGACAGAGCATGCCTTTGGACAGAAC
>JACDAR010000052.1 GCA_013695335.1 Rubrobacter sp. | reverse complement strand
TCTTGATGGTGAGCGTCGTGATTAGCACCCGCTCGCCGTGCTCGACCCGTTTGGCGACCTCGTTCAAGAGGTCGTCTATCTGGTTCTTGGTAGGACGGACCTCGACCTCCGGGTCTATGAGGCCGGTAGGGCGGATGATCTGCTCGACGATCTGGCCCGAGTTCTCAAGCTCATACGGCCCCGGCGTCGCAGAGACGAACACGAGTTGGTTGCTCTTGAGCAGGAACTCGTCGAACTTGAGCGGTCGGTTGTCCAGCGCGCTCGGCAGCCTGAACCCGAAATCTACCAGCGTGGTCTTGCGGCTCTGGTCGCCGTTGTACATGCCCCGCACCTGCGGAAGCGTGATGTGCGACTCGTCTATGAACGTCAAGTAGTCGTCAGGGAAGTAGTCGAGCAGCGTGTACGGCGTCGAGCCCGGCGGCCGTCCATCCAGGTGGCGCGAGTAGTTCTCAATGCCGCTCGTGTAGCCGAGCTCGCGCATCATCTCAAGGTCGTACTGCGTCCGCTGCTTCAGCCGGTACGCTTCGAGGATCTTGCCTTCTTTCTCCAGCTCCGCAGTCCGTTCGTCCAGCTCAACCTCGATATTCTTCACGGCGATCTTCAGCCGGTCCTCACCGGTGACGAAGTGGCTTGCCGGGTACACGGTCACGACATCGTGCTCGTGCAGGATCTCACCGGTCAGCGGGTCCGCCTCGCCCATGCTCTCGACTTCGTCCCCGAAGAACGAGACCCGGTAGATGGAATCCTGGTAAGCCGGATGCACCTCGAGCACGTCTCCCCTCACACGGAACGTGCCTCGGTTGAGTTGGAAGTCGTTCCGTGTGTACTGGATGCGCACGAGATCCCGCAGTATGTCGTCCAGGTCATAGTAGCTGCCCTTCTCCATAAGCACCATCTTGGAGCGGTACTCCTCCGGGCTACCGAGACCGTAGATGGCGGAGACGGAGGCAACCACTATCACATCGCGGCGCGTGAACAGGCTGCTCGTCGCGGAGTGACGGAGGCGGTCTATGTCCTCGTTGATCTGGGCGTCCTTCTCGATGAACGTGTCGGTGCGCGGGACGTACGCCTCTGGCTGGTAGTAGTCGTAGTAGCTGACGAAGTATTCGACGGCGTTATTCGGGAAGAACTCGCCGAACTCGCTGGCTAGCTGCGCGGCGAGCGTCTTGTTGTGTGCGATGACTAGCGCGGGACGCCCGGCCTCCTCGATGACGCGGGCCATCGTGTACGTCTTGCCAGAGCCCGTGACGCCGAGCAGGGTCTGGGAGTCCATCCCGGCTTCGAGGCCGGAGGTGAGTTGGCTTATGGCCCGAGGCTGGTCCCCGGTCGGCTGATAGTGACTGTTTACCTGGAAGTTAGCGCGAGTTTCGATCTAGGTTCCTCCCGTAGAGCTCTTCGTAGTCTCTCTGGGCCTTCAGCACGTTCTTCACGTATTCGCGGGTTTCGGCGAACGGGATGTCGCGGCGCACGTCGAAGTCCTTGTCCGAAGTCCAGGCGTCTACTCTTCCTTCCCCCGAATTGTACGCCGCGAGTACCAGCCTCTCATCCCCCGAATATCTCCTGTCCAGGTAACTCAGGTACCAGGCGCCCATCCTGAGGTTGGTTCTGGGTTCACGGTAATCTCCTTTTATGCCGCTCCGCTGGGCTATGAATTCAGCGGTGGACGGCAGTATCTGCATCAAACCATACGCGCCCTTGTGCGATTCTGACTCGTGCCCGAAGCGACTTTCTGCGTACACCACCCCGGCGATGAAAGTCGGCTCGACGCCGTATTCTTCCCCCACCCGCCTGATGGTTTCCTCGTAGCGCAATGGGTGCGTAGCCCGTTTAACAGTCTCGGGCGCCCGCAGCGCGAAAGGGATAATGGCGAGAACGCAGATGATGAGGATCGCCAGCGCCCCCAAACGACGGATCTGCCGCTGGCGCCTGGCGCGCCACCTGCCATAGTCACTCCGCTTGATTTCGCCGACCACCGCCCGGCCCTCTCCCCCCAGACACCCGCTCCAGCAGTTCCTCCGCCCGTCTCCTAAGTGTAACGAGATCCGCGCCGTTTTCTACGACCACGTCGGCCCGCCTGGCTTTCTCCTCGCCGGAGAGTTGTCGCGCTTCTATGGCCTGCAACGCCGCCTCATCCAGCCCCCGCTCCGCTGCCCATGCCAGACGCCGCTCCCCTGGCGCCGTGACGGCGACCGTGCAATCGAACGCGCCACCCCTCCCGCCCTCGAACAGGAGTGGGATCTCAGCCACGAATAGCCCAGCTTTCGACGCCGAGATCCTGAGGTCTGTCTCCTTGCGCACCAGCGGGTGCAGGATGTCTTCGAGATCCCGCAGCGCTTCCGGGTCCCCGAACACAACGCGCCCGAGCGCCTTGCGGTCAATGCCCCGCCCGCCGCGAACAGTCTCCCCGAACCGTTCGGCGACCCTTTGTATCGCCTCTTCGTCCTCGGAGAGGCGATGGTGAACGATCTCGTCTGCTGATACGGTCTCAGCGCCGAGATCTCCGAGCATCTGGACGAAGGTGCTTTTTCCCGAAGCGTAAGGGCCGGTGACCGCGATGGTCACCGGCCCCCGTTTTTCAGGCCCTCTATCCGAGAGGTTCTGCTTTACCGCTCGTCCTTCTCTTCCAGGTCGAGGTCCCGCAGGGCGTCGAATGCGCCGGTGCGGAGGCCGCTGCCCTCGGAGCTACTGCTCCGGCCGCTGCTACCACCTCCGCGATCTTCGCGGCGCGGGCGCTCGCTACGAGGCTCGCCCCGGTCGTCACGCTCGCGGCGCGGCGGCTTCTCCTCCCGCTCCTCGCGCTTCGGGCGAAGGCTCAGGGACAGACGGCGGCGGCGGGCGTCCACGTCTATGATGCGGGCGTCCACCTCGTCGCCTGAGCGTACGATCTCGTCGGGCGTCTCCACGTGATGCTCGGCAAGCTCGGAGATGTGGATCAAACCCTCCACACCCTCTGCCACCTCGACGAACGCGCCGAAGGAGACCAGCTTGGTGACGCGGCCTGGAATCTGCTCGCCGACGCTGACCCGCTCGACGATCTCCTGCCACGGGTCCTTCCTCGTCTGCTTGAGGCCGAGCGAGATGCGCTCCCGCTCGCGGTCCACTTCCAGAACCTTGACCTTGACCTTCTCGCCAACCTCGACTACCTCGCTCGGATGGTCTACGTGGTTCCAGGAAAGCTCGGAGATGTGGATCAGGCCGTCGATCCCTTCGAGGTCAACGAACGCCCCGAAGTCCACCAGGTTGGAGACCGTGCCTTCGACCACGTCGCCCTCCTGCAAAGAGGTAAGGATGCGGTCGCGCTCCTCCTTGCGCTCCTCTTCGAGCACAGCCCGGCGGCTGAGAACCACGTTGTTGCGGCTGCGGTTCAGCTCGATTACCTTGCATTCGAGCTTGTCGCCGAGGAACGCTTCCAGGTTACGGACCCGGCGGATGTCCACCAGCGAAGCCGGCAGGAATCCGCGGAGGCCGATATCCACGATCAGGCCGCCCTTCACCACCTCGATGACGGGACCCTGGACTGTGCGCTGGTCCTCGTAGGACTCCTGCACGCGGTTCCACGCCTTCTCGAAGGCCGCCCGCTTGGCGGAGAGGATCAGGCGCCCATCCTGATCCTCTTTCTGAAGGACCAGCGCCTCGATGTGCTGCCCGAGCTCCACTATGTCGTGCGGGTCCGCGCCCTTGCGTATGGAGAGCTCGTTGGAAGGGATAAGCCCCTCGGACTTGTAGCCGATATCGACGAGGATCTCGTCCTTGTCTATGCGGACCACGTCGCCCTCGACTATGTCCCCGTCCTTGAAATCTATCAGGACGCTCGCATCGATTGGAACGACTTCCCCGTTCTCCTCACGGAAGAAGTCCTTCATGGTAAGCTCTCGGGTCGCCTTTTCAGTGGTGTCTGTCATGTACCTGCTGTCTTCCTTTGACTCGCTTGACGGTGGGATTATACAAGAAGTCCGTTACCGGATCGTTGCGTAATCTTCCTTATTCTACCTCATTCTCGACGCGCCGCACCCGACCCCACCGATCCCCGGCCTTCACCTCGACCTCGAGCGGCGGGTCCAGGTTGTAAGCCGCTACCATTCGCTCGGCAGCCAGCGCCGCAACTTCATCCACCCTTTCCAAGTCCGCGTCGAAGACCAGCTCGTCGTGGACCTGCATAAGCATGTCGGTGTTCAAAGAACGCAACCGGGGCTGCAAGTCCACCATCGCCACCTTGATGATGTCCGCCGCAGTCCCCTGCACGCGGGCGTTGAAGGCGAACCTCTCGCCCTGCTTGCGCTCGTTCTTGTTGGAACTGCGCAGTTCCGGCACGTAGCGACGGCGCCCGAAGAGCGTTGTTACGTATGGCGCCTCGTCCGTCTCTTCGGCGCGCTCGCGGGCCTCGGAGAAGGTGCCTTCGATCAGGGCTGTCACCTTGGGATATCGCTCAAGGTAACGCTCGATGTAGCGATCCGCCTCCTTCGGGTGGATGCCGCTCCCGAGCCTTGAGGCCAGCCCGAAACCGGAGATCCCGTACAGAATCCCGAAGTTCACCATCTTCGCCCGCCGCCTTAGCTCGGGCGTCACGCTCTCCATGCGCACGTCGAAGATCTCCGACGCCGTCCGCGTATGGATGTCCTCGCCGTTTCGGAACGACTCGACCAGCGCTGGCTCGCCCGTCATGTGCGCCAGAATACGCAACTCTATCTGCGAGTAGTCGGCCACGACAAGCTTCCTGCCCTCCGATGCGGTGAATGCGTCGCGGATTCGCATACCAAGCTCGGTGCGGACAGGGATGTTCTGGAGGTTCGGCGAATCGCTGGAGATACGGCCGGTCGCGGTTGTCGTCTGGTGCAGCTTGCCGTGGATGCGACCGTCATTCCGGATTTCAGCCCTCAGCCCATCCACGTACGTTCCCCGCAGCTTGGTCAGCTCCCTGTAGCGTATGATGCGGTCAGCGATGGTGTGGCCTTGCAGTGCAAGCTGCTGCAAGACCCTGACATCGGTTGAGTAGCCGGTCTTCGTCTTGCGTGTGGGCGGTATGCCCAACCTCTCGAAAAGCACCTCGCCGAGTTGCTTGGGCGAACCGATGTTGAACTCGTATGGTTCGTCGTCATCCCCTTTGGCATCCTCGTAGATGTGGCGTTCCAGATCCTCGACTTCGACCTCGATCTCCTCGCCCACGTCGTCGAGTACGCCGACCTCGACAGGCATCCCGATCCTCTCGATGTCCCCAAGAACGTCTGCGAGCGGCAACTCCACGTCGTAGTACAGGCGGGAGAGCGCCATCTCCTTCAGTTCCTCACCAAGCTTCGGGGAAAGCGCGTGGATGAGGGCGGCCCGTCGGGCCGCGTTCTCCACGTTGGGATCTTCGTGCGACACTTCGATCTCAGGCAGGCTCCGATCCGAGGCTAGCGCGTCCAGCTCGTAGCTGCCGAGGCCGGGCTTGACAAGGTAAGCCGCAAGATACGTGTCGAACTGGGCGTCGCGCACCCCGAGCCGCTTGGCGTCGTGTACCTGCAGCGGGCGATCCGGAATCCCCTGTACGTGCCTGGCCTCCCCATCAGAGACCATCGCGACCCATGAGCCATCCCCAACGGGAGCAGTGGCCGCAGACTCAAAACTAGGCCCGACGGGCTCAGATGAGATACGGATAGTAGTCGTCTCCGTCGGCGCAAGTTCCCCGCCGCCAGCGACAGGCAGCTCGCCCACGCGGGAAGTCAGTGTACGAAACTCGTAGCGTCGGAAGACCTCCCTGCATCCAGGGTCCACTCCCTCGAAGCGCAGCGACTCGGCGTCAAACTTCACAGGCGCGTCGAAGCGCATCCTCGCAAGATCCAACGACATAAACGCGCTCTCGCGCCCCTCCTCCAACTTCTTCTTTGTACCCTTCGCTGAGATGTTCTCCAGGTTCTCGTAGACGCCATCGAGCGTGTCATATTTCTGCAACAAGCTCGACGCGCCTTTTGGCCCGATCCCCCGCACGCCTGGGATGTTGTCCGAGGTGTCGCCGGTGAGGGCTTTGTAATCCGGAATCTGCTCCGGAGTCACCCCATATTCCTCTACTACCTGATCCCGCCCATAAGTCTTGGTCTCGGAGACGCCGCGCGTGGTCCTCAGCACCTTCACGTTGCCATCAACGAGCTGCATGGCGTCCTGGTCGCCGGTCACTATGAACAGCTCCACGTCGTCCGGGATCTGGCGTGACATGGTGGCAAGCGCATCGTCCGCCTCGAACCCTTCGGCGCGCACGGTCGGGATGTTCATGGCCTCCAGGATCTCATCCATGTGGTCGACCTGTGCCCTCAGCTCGTCCGGCATGGCGCTGCGCTGGGCCTTGTATTCGGGGAAGATCTCCATCCGAAACTCGGGCTGGCCGCTGTCCCAGACAACCCCGATCCCGACTTCCTCCTCTGAATCCAGGAGCTTGAGGACCATGCTCGTGAACCCGTAAAGGGCGTTGGTCGGCAGGCCGCTGGATGTGGCTATGCTCTGCGGCAGCGCATAGAACGCCCGGTAGAGCAGCGAGAAACCGTCGATGAGATAGACACGCACTCGACGGATTATACCGAAGGAGCCACCGAAAAAGAGACCCATTTCGACAGACCTTCGGGTAGCGTCCGTGCCGGGCGAATCGTATACTGCCAGCCAGCCGTCCCGGCGGCCGATGCGTCTCCATCAAACTTTTGGATCATCCGCACTACCGGCCAACGTCACGCCTATCGTGCGTGCGACCCACCGCAAATAAGGAGACGATTCACATGAGCACGGCCGAAGTAAACGGCGCTTCCATACACTACGAAACTCTTGGCGAAGGCGAGCCGCTGGTGCTGGTTCACGCGGGAATAGCGGACAGCAGGATGTGGGAGCCGCAGATGGGGGAGTTCGCGTGGCGATACCGTGTGATCCGGTACGACATGAGGGGCTTCGGAGAGACGAGGCTCATCCCAGATCCTTACTCGCACCACGAGGACTTGCGCGGTTTGCTCGACCACCTCGGCGTCGAGCGCGCCACTTTTGTGGGCTGTTCAATGGGCGGCGGGGTCACGCTGGACTTCGCGCTCTCGTACCCGGAAGCGGTCGCGGCTCTCGTGCTGGTAGGTTCGGCCATTGGTGGGTTCGATCCCGACGTGGAGCCGCCAGATGAGTGGGACGAACTGGTGGCTGCCGATGAAGCAGGCGACCTGGAGAGGATCTCCGAGCTCGAGGTTCGGATGTGGGTTGACGGCCCCGGTCAGGGGACGAACCGTGTGAACCCGGAGATCCGGGATCTCGTCCGGGAGATGAACCTGATCGCACTTCGCAACGAAGACTCAGGGGTGGGCGACCAATTGGGGCTGGAACCACCCGCCGCGGAGCGCCTGCACGAGATACAGGCGCCCACGCTCGTCATCATCGGAGACCTGGACCAGCCACGGGCGATACAGGGCTCCGACCTACTATCACGGAGCATCCCCGAATCCCGCAAAGTCGTCATGCCAGGCACAGCGCACCTGCCAAACATGGAGCGTCCAGAAGAATTCAACCGGATCGTTCTCGAATTCCTGTCAGAGCAATCGTAGCGCACCGGAGAAGCCCGGCGCATGTTTCTCGCGCCGGGCTTCTGCTTTTCGCGGAACGGGTCGTTACTGTCTGGGCACCTTAAAGCTGAATCGCCATGGACCCTTGATAGTATCTCTCACCTCTGGATCAGCAGCATAGAGTTCGGTAACCGTAAGATAATGTCTACCCGGTTGATCGTACAAGGTTTTGCCGAAGTTGTAAGTGGCGCAACCCTCTGCCGCAGCTCCACCAACGTCGTTGGGGTGGTTCACGGGTATGTCCGCAATGTGCCCTCCTCCGAGTCCGAGGAACCCAGTCTTCACCACCGGCAAGTCGTATTTGCCTTTGGGGGGATCGAAGCAAAGATGCGCGTAAGCTCTCGCCGGCGAGTTCACAACGCGGGTTAGAGTGATGGGAATTCCGTTCGCCTCGATGGTTTGGTTGACTTCTATGACGGGCGCAGACTTGACGGGAACGTCGAGGTCGAAGACAAACCAGGGCAAAATGGGTCTTCGTGAATCTATACGATTGAAGAGACTCACCTTAGCCTGGAAACGATAATTCTCTCCTGAGTTCAGCCTCGTCGGAGATTCGAAGACGACTACGCTTGCCTGAGACCCTTTGGGCGGTGTGGGAACACCGGGGGCAGCGTCGTTGGAAGGCACCCAGCTCTGCCAATGACCGCGGGTCATAACGAACTCCTTGCTTCCTGTCGGGTCGGAGAGTCCCATACGAGCAAAAAGGTCGTCGCGTGGATTGTCCGATTTGTCACCGAGTTTACCCAAGCCCTTGACGTGAAAGCCGACCACCACGTAGGCGGAGTCCGCGTAGACTCGGTCTATAGTGACGGTCACTCCATCCCTGGAGATTTCCTCTCCGACAGGAGTACCCAGCTTGTGCTTTTGGATGTAGGGCACCGTCTCCCCAGAGATAAAGTCCAAGACATCCATGATCCCTCCGGTAGCCAAAGCGCCTGTACTCACGGCGAACAACGCGATAAGAGCCGCGAAAGTCCATCCCATTTTCATCCTCGGCGCGAACCGGGGCCGCTGAGATGAACGTCGCCTGGAGCGCTCCCCGATCGCCACTTGCTCCCGGATCTCGGGCCACGGGTCCGCCGTCTCCGGCACCCGCATCTCAGCATATTCATGCAACGCCGCGCTTATGCGCTCGTGTTTATTCATGACCGTTCCTCGTTCCTGCTGAATCTGCGGATAGCGCACCAAACGTCACCGGCTGCTCCTGGTTTGTGGATGAGTCCTTTGCACGGAACTGTGGACGCAGTAGGTTCTTGAGACCTTTCCGGGCGGCGTTGAGGCGGGATTTGATCGTGCCGGATGGGATCTCCGCGCTTCCTGCCATCTCGGCCTCGCTCATCCCCAGGTAGTAACGCTGGACTATTACCGCCCGCTGGGCCGGGGGCAACTGCTCCAGCGCGCGCCACACCCGACGTTGTGTCTCCGCCTCCTCCGCCTGCTCGTGCGGCCCCGTTCCGGGGTCCGCGAGGCGAGAGAGCAAGTCCTCGGTGTCTCCCCGGTAGAAGGAGACTGTACGTTCGCGGCGGGATGCGGCTTTGATCGCATCGTTGACTACGATCTTCATGAAGTATGGGCCGAACGGACGGCCCGCGTCGAACTGCCTGATCCGCTCGTAGAAACGCACGAAGGCCGCCTGCACGATGTCGTGGGAGAGTGCTGTATCGTGGACGATCAGATCCACCGCCCGCACGGCCCTGGTGTGGTGCAGTCGCACCAGCGCCTCAAGCCCGCCGATGTCGCCCCCTTTGAGGCGCTCTATCGCCCTTCGCTCATCCATCCTCTTCCTTCTCTCGCTGGTTGCTCGGTGAGGATCCTTACTTCATATATCCCTGGGCAGCGGAAAAGGTTCGAGTGATGGGTTTCGGGCGGCGCCGGTTTGAGGCACTTGAAAGGGAACCAGGCGACAGCGGCTCGGAGGTATGACCGGGCCGTGCGCGCCTACTCTGTATTTCGCTTCTCGCGGGGAAAGCCCCGAAAAACGTCGACGGAGATCAAGCCTCCCCCGAGGATAAAAAGCGCGGTCCCGAGTACAACGCCGATTGTTGGTTGCGGCTTGACGAAGCTGGAGACGAGCGGGGCGTGAAGTCCCAGGGAGAGTGCCGCTCCCCTGCGCTACACGCCGGAACGCCATATTGCGACGCCGATTAGGATGAAGCCAGCTGCGTAGCAAACAAAGATGATGTCGAACAGGCGGTCGAGCGTCTCCTCTGCGAGGTCCGCGCGCCCGTCGATACCGTACATGAGCTGCAACGGCCCCATGGTGGTGGAACGGTCGTCCCGGACGCGCTCGGTCAGCCAACCCACGAACGACTCGGCTTCTTGTGTGAAGCCCAGGCGCCAGCCAGGCACTGTCCATAATGATCACGCCCGCCGAGCATCCTTCAGCGCCGAGGTGAGTCCGGGAAGAGTCCAGGGTCCATCTCAAGCCAGCGATAACGGTAAGATTTCCTCTTCTCTACAAAGGGCGAAAGACCGGTCCCGCTTGGGCCTCTTCCCCGCAGGTCAACTCGTAGCGTTCGAGTTGGTAGGACTCGTACATCTCGGCGGTGATGCGTGCCGCTTCCTGATGCAGTTTCCCACCTGAGGCCCTCCTGGCCGATTCCCGATCCTCCCACAGGCAGAAAGACAAGCATTCTCCGCCATCGTTTGCATCGCCCTTGAAATAACGGAGTAGTCCGCCGGACTTTATGGCCTCTTCGTGGGCGCGGTCGTCGTATGCACACAGGAGATCCAGGTCCGCCGTCTGGAGGCGCACGGAGCGGAAGACTACCAGGTAAAGTTCGTCGAACTCGCAGCCAGCGAGGGCCGACCAGTCGAAACCGCTCTGGATCCGCAACATCGCGTAGTTTTTATGGATGGGGAATACTTGCTGGCAGGCTTCTTGCAGGCCCACCCGAAGGTCGTAGGTCATGCGCCACCTCTCCGAACTCTATGCTCTGAACATCACCTCCTCTCGCATAGCCGGTCCCTTGAACCTTCCCTTCCTGCCGATGGCGGTGCCACGATGGTCCCCTGGCTCCCGCATTGACGTGTGCCCGAACCCGTAGCGACCGTACGAGAGCCGCTTCAACCGGATGGAAGGCGCATAGAACGAAGGCGCGCACCGAATGTGTGATTTAACGTACACACAGCCCAATATACGCGTTTGCACGAGTAAAGTCCATCAAGTTTATGAAGAAATCTATTTTATGATTCGCCGAGGTAGGCTTCGCGGACCTTGGGATCTTCGCGCAGCTTAGCGGCTGAGGCTGAGGTGACTATGGAGCCGGTCTCCAGTACGTAGCCTCGGGTGGCAATTTCCAGGGCTACGTTGGCGTTCTGTTCGACGAGCAGGATGGTAGTTTCCTGCGCGTTGATCTCTTTGATGATATCGAAGATGCGCTCGACGAGCACGGGTGCTAGGCTCGTCGAGAAGGAGGAGTTTCGGACGGCTCATAAGGGCGCGACCGATAGCGAGCATCTGCTGTTCGCCGCCCGACATGGTCCCTGCCTCCTGTTTGACGCGCTCCTTGAGGCGGGGGAAGAGGTCGTAGACGCGGTTCATATCCTCGCGGATGCCAGGACGGTCGTTGCGGTGGAAAGCGCCCATCTCCAGGTTTTCGAGGACCGTCATGCGGGGGAAGATCTTGCGTCCCTCCGGGCTCTGGGCGATGCCGCGTGAGATCATCCGGTGCGCTGGGATACCCTGTATCTCTTCGCCATCGAAGACGACCTTCCCCTCCCGAGGTCGCATCACGCCGTTGATGGAACGCAGCGTCGTGGTCTTGCCAGCCCCGTTGGAGCCGATGAGGGTCACCACCTCGCCCTCCTCCACAGAGAGCGAGATGCCCCGCAGGGCCTGGATGTTCCCGTAGAAGCTGTGCATGTTTTCTATTTCGAGGAGCGCCATGCTTCAGCCTGTCTTCGCGGTGCCCAGGTACGCCTCGATGCATTTCGGGTCCTCGCGCACCTCTTTCGGGAGGCCCTCGGAGATCTTCTCCCCGTGGTCTAGCACCGTGACCCGATCCGAGATGCTCATAACCACGCGCATCTCGTGCTCGATGAGCAGCACGGCTATCCTCCGCTCTTCCCGTAGTCGGCTTATCAGCTCGGTGAGCCGCGCGGTCTCCTGCGGGTTCATCCCCGCCGTCGGCTCGTCGAGCAGGAGCAGGTTCGGTTCGGAGGCAAGCGCGCGTGCGATCTCCAGCCGCCGCTGGTCGCCGTACGAGAGGTTCCTTGCGAAAGTCTCCCTGCCGCGAATGCCCACGTATTCCAGGAGTTCCGCAGCCTTGTCCCTCGCATTGCCCTCCTCGCGGCGGGTGCCTGGGAGGCGCAGGATCGAGCCGACGATGCTGCCTTTCAGGCGCGTGTGCATCCCGGCAAGGACGTTATCCTGGGCGCTCATGGTTCCGAAGAGCCTGATGTTCTGGAATGTGCGCCCGATCCCCATCCGTGCCCGCCGGTGCGCCCCGTAGCGCGTCACGTCGCGTCCCAGAAGAGTGAAGGTTCCAGATGTAGGCTCGAAGAGCCCGCTCACCATGTTGAAAAACGTGGTTTTGCCAGCGCCGTTCGGCCCGATCAGGCTGATGATCGAGCGTTCCGGGATGTCGAAATCCACCGAGCTGACGGCCACCAGCCCGCCGAAGACCTTGGTAATTCCACGGGCTTCGAGTACGTTCGGGGTCTTCTCTCCGTTGGCTTGTGGGTTCTCATCAGGCACGGGTGGCCCCTTCCATCGCATCCCCGGAGCCAGGGCCATGGTCATGCAGTTCTTCGGCCCGCTGGCGGTTCGGGATGATGCCCTCCGGCCTCAGTAGCATCATGGTAACCAGGATGACGCCGAAGATGAAGAAGTTGTAGCGGGGAAGGTCCACGCTGCTCAAAGCCTGGTTGCCAACGGCGGCGCCGATGGAGTGAACCCACTCGTTCATCTGCGGCAGGAGGTAGAAGTTGACCCCTTGCAGCAGGACCGCGCCCAGTATCACACCGTAGATGCTGCCCATGCCGCCGAGGATGACCATACACAGGATCAGGATCGAGATGTTGAACGAGAAGGCGTCGGGGAAGATGTTCTTGATGAAAGCGCCGTAGAACGCCCCGGCAAGCCCCCCGAACACTGCCCCGAGCGCGTAGGCCCAGAGCTTGGTGGTCACGGGGTTAATGCCCATCGCGGCGGCGGCGGTCTCGTCCTCGCGAACCGAGATCCAGGCCCGCCCCAGCCGCGAATCCCGCAGCCGCACGTTAACGTAGATCGTGATGAGAACGAGCACCAGGATTGTGTAATACCACGGGTTGAGATCCAGCGTCCCGAACCGCTGCAACGCGCTCATGGAGTCTGGCAGGAAAGGGAATCCAGGCGAGTCTATAGCCTTGATGCCGATGGTCCCGTTGGTCAGGTTGAAGCCCGCGAGGTTGTTCCCGTTCTGGAAGAAGCGAGGGATGATCTCCCCGAAACCAAGCGTCACTATCGCCAGGTAATCGCCCCTGAGCCGCAGCGTGGGCGCGCCGATAATGACGCCGCACAATGCAGTGAAGGCGCCAGCCAACACCAGAAGCAGCCAGAACGAGATATGGATGCCAGGTATGGGCTCGCCGGTGAGCGAGGCCGTGGTTGCCCCGAACGAGAAGGTCACCTGCTGGAACTGGCTCGAGGCGAACCATCCGACCACGTATGCCCCGAGGGCGTAGAACGCCACGAAGCCGAGGTCGAGAAGACCGGCGAAGCCGATCACGATGTTCAGCCCGAGCGCCAGCATCACGTAGATGGTAATGATGATGATCGGGTACATCAGGTCCGTCTCGAGATATCCCTCTACGAGCGGGAAGAGGAAAGCCACCAGTATCAGGACCGCAGGCAGCCCGTACCGCGTCAGCCTGGCTGCCACGCTACTCCCCTCCCCCCTGCACCGCGGAACGGTCGCCGAGAAGACCCCGAGGACGGAAGACCAGAACCAGGATCAGGACTGCGAAGATCACGATGGCAGTCCAGCGCGTCCCTATGTACTGGTCGGACATGGCCCCGATTATCCCTATGAGAAGCCCCCCGACCACGGCCCCTGTCAGGTTGCCTATGCCCCCGAGGACCGCCGCCGTGAACGCATAGAGTCCCTGGGTGAAGCCGACGTTGAACACCGTGATGCCGTTGAAGAGGCCGTACATCACGCCAGATGCACCGGCCAGGATGCCGCCGAGAAGAAAGGTGATGGAGATGGTGCGGTTCACGTTGATCCCCATCATCGAGGCAGCTTCCTTGTCCTGGGCGACGGCCCGCATCGCTTTGCCCTGCTTGGTGCGCTGGATGAAGTATGAAAGCGCGATCAGGAGCGGAATAGTCACCCCGACCACGAAGAGGTCGTTCCAGCGGAAAAGGATCGAACCCGGGCCGAATACTTTCTCATCCGAGATGAGTTGGGGGAACGGAACCTGGGCCGGTCCCTTCCAGATCAGGCCGACGTTCTGGAGGATGAATGACATGCCGATGGCGGTGATGAGGACCGCCAGCCGCGGCGAGTTCCGCAACGGTTTGTACGCCACCCGCTCGATCCCCACGTTCACGAGGCCGCAGACCGACATCGCCACGAACAGGGTTATGATGACCCCAATGATCTTGAGGAACGTGCCAGAATCGTCGGTGATTGCCCCGAACAGGCTCAGGCCCGCGAAGGTGCCTGAGAGGACCGTCAGGCCCACGAAAGAGCCGATCATGAAGTTGTCGCCGTGGGCAAAGTTGATGAGCTCGATGATCCCGTACACAAGCGTGTAGCCGAGGGCCACGAGCGCGAGGATTGCGCCGTTGGTCAGCCCAATGAAGAGCTGTGAGAGGAACTGACCAGGGTCCTGGGCCGCCTGCTTTAGCAGCAGCACCAGCAGCACGGCAACGAGCACCACCGCGATGCGCGACTGCCAACTCGAGGTTCTTATGCTGTCTATCAGAACCCCGGATCTCGTCTTGTTAGCTTCGCCTGCTTCCATCTAGGCACCCGCTTCCGGGAAGGGGAACGACGCATGCGTCGTTCCCCAATCGCCAGTAATTACCGCGGGCTCCAGGTTACATGTCCCCAGCATCGATGGTGCGCTGGTACACGAACTTGCCGTTCTCGATCTGCTGAACCGAGAGTTCCGTGAGGGTGGTGTCGCCGTCATCGTCGAAACTCCAGGTGCCGAGCACGCCCTGATAATCCTTGGTGGCGAGGATCTGCTTGAGGACCGCCTCGCGGTCGGGCGCTCCGCCGCTCTCCTTGGCAGCCCGCGCAATGGCGTCGAGCATGACGTTGGCAGCCTCGTAGGCATAAGCGGTGTACGGCTGGACCACATCGTCGTGCTGCTGCTCGTAGTTCTTGACGAACTGCTTGCCCTCTGGGGTAAGCTCGCTCTCGGGCAGGCCGCCGAAGGTGATGTACGCGCCCTCCGCGGCGTCGCCAGCCTGCGTTATGAACTCGTCAACGAAGATGCCGTCAGGCCCGATGAAGAGTACGTCGTCGTTGTTCATCCCGGCGCTGACCTTGTCCTTGACTAGCTGCCCGGCGTTGTTCTCGATGATGCCCCCGAAGTAGATGGCGTCGGGGTTTTCCTGCTTGATCCTGCTCATCAGCGAGCGGTAGTTGGAGGCCGAGCCGTCTATGCCCTGGCGCCCGGCGATCTCTATCCCGAGCTCCTCGGCGCTGGCCTGCACCTGGTCGGCGAGGCCCTGTCCGTAGGTCTCCCTGTCGTCCAGAATGTAGACGGACTTTACGCCCTCGTCCTGCATCAGGAGCGCGCCAGCCTGGCCCTGCTCGTCGTCGGCCACGATCACGCGGGTGTAGTTACGCTCGCCCGTCGGATAGTACTTCTCAGGCTCGGTCTTGTCGGGGCTTGGCTTGGTGAGCCCGATGTAGGTGTTGGCGGGGCTGATCATGCCGAGACCCGCCTCATTGAGCGTCGGGATCTGGGTGGCCGCGCAGCCGGAGTTGAACGGGCCGATCCAACCCACTACCTCCTCGTCCTGGGCCACGCTCTGGGCGTTCTCGGCGCACTTGGCGGCGTCCCACGACCCGGCCTGGGCCGTGGCGTCGTCGAGGGATTCGTAGTCAATGTTCACGCCGCCGGCCTTGCCGTTTCGCTCTTCGATAGCCATCTTGATGGAGTTGACCATCGTGGTTGTCTGAGCCCGGTTCGAGCCCTGAAGCGGGAGGTCACTGACTATCTTGACGGTCTCGGCTTCTCCACCACCGCCACCGTCTCCGCCGCCTCCACTGGCTCCGCCGCAACCCACTACCAGAAGTGCCGAGGCAATGCCCATCACCATCAGGCCGCCTAACGAACGCATCCTTCCCACCCTACCTCCTTCGTCCGAACCCACTGCCAACTAACTCTAAATTTGGGACCCAATATTCGTCCCAGGATTCCCGAACCCTCCGCCCATGTACCATATGTCTCATGGGGAGACCCTTCGACGGAATTATGCGTGGGGGCTTATGTGTTTGTCAACAAACCCCGTGTCGCGCCGGGAGCACACTTTGTACGCTGGTATAATCCCGGACGATTCTCCCGCCGGAGTGGCGGAATCGGTAGACGCGCCGGACTCAAAATCCGGTGGGCGCAAGCCCGTGTGGGTTCGAGTCCCACCTCCGGCACACGCGTTAAAACCCCCGCAAAGGCGGGGGTTTTGCTTTCATCATCGCGGGATCACGGCTCCTCTTTTCTCACCCTCTGGTGACACTTTTGGTGATAACGGGTTCGAGATATGGCTAGAAGAGGACGGAATCCATCGCCTCGGCTGCCTCCCGCTGCATACCGGGAAGGACGTGGGCGTAGATCCTTAGCGTGGTGGCGACGTCCTTGTGTCCGAGGGTTTCCGAGACGATCTTGACTTTGGCATTCGGCAGGAGCAACGCCAGCGTTGCATAAGTGTGCCTGAGATCGTGGAAGTGGATCGGTGGGACGTCGGCGCGGTCGCGGAGCTTCTTGAAGTATGCGGTATAGAGAGTGTTGGGGTGGAGGAAGCCTCCGGACCGGGAGGTAAAAACGAATCCTTCGTCCCGCCACTTACCTGCGGCCAGCCGTTCCTCGGTCTGGCGTCTGCGGTGTTCCTTCAGAACCGCAGCGACCTTCGGAGAGATATCCAGCCTTCTCTTGGAAGAGAAGCGCTTCGGGTCGTCTATCTCGACTCCTCCGTCCGGGGATACGGTGAGTCCGCGCCTGACCAGAAGAATGCACTCCTCCAGGTCGAGATCTCCCCATTTGAGACCCAGGAGTTCGCTGCGTCTCATCCCTGTGGCGAGCGCAAGCACGTAGAGAGCCTCGAGTCTGTTTCCCTTGGCGGCCTCCAATAAGTCTCTGGCCTCTTTGCGATTGAGCGTGAGCATCTCCGGGCCTTTGGGCTGCGGTGCTTCGGCGAACGAGGCGACGTTGCGTCGGAGGAGATCCTTCGCTACCGCGTGTCCGAGGGCTTTCGAGGCCGTCGTGTGTATGTAGTTGACGGTCCTGGGCGAGAGTCCTTTTTCGAGCTTGTCCTCGTAGAGGTTTTCGAGATGTAAGGCGGTGAGCTTCTTGAGGCGCAGAGAACCCAACGCGGGTATCAGGTGCTTGCGCGAGAGTTGCTCGTAACGAGCGTAGGTGGACGGCCGGACGTTTCTCTTGGCGGGACCATTGAGCCAGCGCCTCAGATACTCGGCGAGCGTCATCTCCTCCGCGTCGAAGACGAGGCCGTCGTCCCGGTCCTTGATGGCCGCGTTCAGCTTGCGGCGAGTCTCCTCGAAGTCCTTGCCGTAGACGACCTTGCGCTTGGGACCACGAGAGGTCTGGACGGTGAAGCGGCCCTCGTACCTCTTCTCCTTCTCACGGTACGAGATCGTGCCCTCACCGCGGCCCCGCCTTTTGCCGTCGCCGTTTCCTCGCCTACTCTTCGGCATCGCCTCCTCCCTACCTTTCTTTGTGTTGTCTGGGTACAGTTCTCAGATGACGTACATGGGGATCGAGGATGGCTGATCGTTTCTCGCCCTCCGATGGCTTGGAAGGAATTGCCCCTCGGTCCCTTGTGAGGAGATCCCGACCGCTAATAGAGATCGGCGAAGTTTCACAGGACTCGCTGCGTAGGGAGCCGTCGGCGGGGTTCTCCGAAGGCCAAAGTGAACCGCGAAGGAAGAGGTGAGCAAGTTGGAGGAAAACCATCGCCGCGTATGGGTGGGCGTCGACGCGGGCAAGGAGTTCCACTGGGCGCACGCGCTGGACTCTTCGGGGGCCGAGCTGCTCTCCCGCAAAGTCCAAAACGGCGAGGCGGACATCCTCTCCCTCATCGACGAGGCTCTCTCCCTCGCCCAAGACGGCCAACTCCTCTGGGCCACCGACCAGCCCGGAGGCGGCGCGGCGCTCCTTTTGGCCCTCTTGTGGGAGCGCGGCCAGAGGGTTCTCTACGTCCCCGGCCTCGTAGTCGACCGCTCCCGCGACGCCTACCGGGGAGAGAGGAAAACCGATGCGAAGGATGCCCACGTCATCGCCGACCAAGCCCGCATGAGGGGCGACTTCTCCGAGATCGCTCCCGAAGAAGGCGCCCTCGCCGAACTCGAGATACTCCTCTCCCGCCGCCGGGATCTCGTGGCCGACAAGACCCGCGCCATAACCCGCCTCAGAGAGACGCTTTTGGCTCTCTTTCCGGCCCTCGAGCGCGCCCTCGACCTCGCCAACAAAGGCCCTCTCATCCTCGTCGCCTGCTACCAGACCCCCTCCGCCATTCGCAGGGCGGGCAAAAAGCGGATCGCCTCCCGCCTCGCAAAGCGCTCCGTCAAGGGCGCCGACACTCTCGCCGACAAAGCCCTCAAGGCCGCAAACGCTCAAAGCGCGACACTCCCGGCCGAGGGCGTCGCCGCCCGGATCGCCCGTGAACTCGCCGAGGAGGCGCTCGCCCTCAAGGAGCGCGTCGAAACCCTCGACGAGGAACTCCGGCGACGTTTTTTCGAACTCCCCGAGGCCGAGATAGTCGCTAGCCTGCCGGGCATGGGGCCGATCCTCGGAGCCGAGTTCCTGGTGGAGGTCGGGAGCCTCGCCGCCTTCGAGAGCGCCGACAGGCTTGCGGCTTACGCCGGCCTCGTCCCCGTCGCCCGAGACTCCGGAAAGCGGGTGGGCAACCATCGTCGGAGCCGCGGTGGCAACAAGGTCCTCAAGCGGGTCTTCTACCAGTCCGCCTTCTCCTCCTTGCGCTCCTCGCCGCGCTCCAGAATCTTCTACGACCGCAAGAGAGCCGAGGGCAAGAAGCACACCCAGGCTCTCATCGCCCTCGCCAGACGCCGCGTCAATGTCCTGTGGGCGATGATGCGCGACGGAACCACCTTTGAATCTCCTCCGATTGGGGCTTGACATCTTCATAGAGATTCCCTACGACAATGCTCTGGCTGAATCGTTTGTGGCTACTCTAAAGCGCGAGTTACTGGAGAGAAGACCCTGGCCTACCAGGGAGGAGGTGAGAACGGCGATGTTTGAATATTTTGAGGTCTTCTAT
>JACDAR010000034.1 GCA_013695335.1 Rubrobacter sp. | reverse complement strand
ATTGCCTAAACTTACCTGATCTACAGCTTACGAGTGCCGCAGGATTAGCAAATGCTCTTTCCCTTCATTCAGCCTGGCTCCAGCCATGTGTCGTAGACATTGCAGGTAGGTCTGATAAACACCGTACCCTTGTTTCTGAAGCAGCGTCAAGAGAGATGGGTCTTTGGCCTTACGGCCTCGTTTCCGTCGGATTTCGTCGCAATGGTGCGCCGGTTGACCCGCCGCAGAGTTAGCGGAACATATCCCGTTCCGGCGGCATGAGAAGATCGTGGCCCGTTGCTTCGTCATCCCGCCGATAATCGTAACCACGCACAACGGCTACTGGGACGCCGTCTGTCTTGTTCATCACGAGCTCGGCGGCTGCGGCGATCTCGTCGGCGACGGCGAGGACGCTGGCTTCGAGCGGATTGCCGTGTGGATCTTCCCCGCCCCGGTAATCCGTGAGCGGTTGCATCCCGGCGACCCCGACTGCGACGTTCGTGATCCCGAACCTCCACGCCCGCCCGAACGAATCGGAGATGATGACCGGAAGGTCGAGGTCTGTAAGTTCAAGGATTTGTTCACGGAGCCTCCAGGCCGATGCGTCTGGGTCTACGGGAAGAAGACAGACGCTTTCCGCTCCGGGAACGTTGGAGGCGTCCACCCCGGCGTTCGCGCACACGAAGCCGTGGTGGGTCTCCGAGATGATTACGCCGCGGTCCATGCGGACGATCCTGCGGCTCTCCCGGAGAACTACCTCGATCTGGCGCGGGTCCTTGCCGTACTCGGCGGCGAAACGTTTGGCGAGCGCCGAGGGTTCGATCCCGCGCAGATTTACCAAACGCCCCTCGCCTTTGCTGACTACCTTGTGCGTGACGATCAGGATGTCCCCGGCGCGGAGCCTGTCCTCGGCAGCCTGGACTATGAGTTCGGCAACGTCATCGCCGGGATGTATCTCCGGGACGCCATTCACGGGAAGTATCTCGATGCGATTGCTCGTCTCCATGCAGCGGAGACGTTACCACAGGTCCGCGGCGGATCGCCCGTCAGTTACCCCGATTCGCCAACATCACGCCGCCGAAGCAGATCAGAAGCCCGAGAAACGCGAGAGGGCCTGCGCGCTCGCCAAACATCAGGTAGGCCCATATTATCGTGGTTGGGGGCGTGAGGTAGATGAGGCTACTGACCCGCGTGACGCCGCTCCGCTTGAGGTTCAGCCAGTAGAAGCCATACCCGCCAAACGTGGAGAAGACGACGAACCATGCGACCGAGATCCAGAAATGCATACCGCCCACAGGCTCGAGCCCACCCCAGAACATCGCCAGAACCGCGAAGAACAACGCGCTTGCGGAACATTGGATCGCGAGCGCCACGTCGAGCGACAACCCGGCATCAGGCTGCCCGGAGACATCCTTCATATTGTTCTTGCGCTCTACCAGCGTGGCAGCGACGAGGCCAACCATTCCGAAAAACGGCATGGCATAGGCCCACAGCGGCGCTTTGCCGCCAGCCAATGCATCGCCACCGACCACGAGCGTGACCCCAACGAGCCCCACCACGAGGCCAACCCACTGCCTCCCGTCCACCCTTTCGTCGAGTACAGGACCGGCGAGCGCAGCAGCGAACAGAGGCTGGAGGGCGGCGACCAGGGCAGCGGTTCCGGCGGTGATCCCGAACTCGACAGCCCCGACGGTCCCGGCCAGATACACGCCCTGGGCGAGTAAACCCACGATCACCTGAACCGCCAACTCGCGGCGGGTGGGCAACCGCCGCCGCAGCAACACGGCGACCATCACCAGAATCCCGGCGGCGATGAGGAATCGCCACGCCATGAGCGTCGGGGTGGCAGCCTCCTGAGTACCGAGCCTCGCCCCGATGAAGCCGGAACTCCACATCACCACGAACCCGGCCTCAGCAAAACCCCGGCTCTTGCCGATGCCGCCGATCACAGCGCTACGCCGAATACCACTCGCACCCGAACCAGTCGACCGTACTCACTCATTGCGCACTATCTCTTCTCGTCGTCGCGCAATGCGGCCCCGTTCCCCGCGCCGGTCCGCTGTGTCTGACCCGCATCTTCGGTACGCGCATCACGGCGTTGGCGAAGTTGACCTCGCGCACGAGTTTCGCCAACCACACGGCCAACTTCGAAAGCAAGCTCATCACCGCATCCGCCTCCTTTGCGCATTAGCGCCGCTCTTCCGTTCAAGTAACTATACCGGTATGTATAATTACTCGTGCGTGGTATTTAAACATACTGGTTGGTATATTTCGAGATATGAACCTGCAAGACGAAGGAGAGTGTGTATGGGTAGTACGAGAAAGGCGGGGCGTCCGAAGGTTCCGGCGGCGGGTCGCATACTTCGGGCGGCGTCGGAGATGTTTTACCGGGAGGGAATAAGGGCTGTCGGGGTTGACGCCATAGCTGCGAAGGCGAATGTCACGAAGAAGTCTCTGTACGACAACTTTGGCTCGAAGGATGCGCTGATCGCCGCTTATCTGCGGGCACGGGATGAGCGCTGGCGGGCCTGGTTGGTAGATGAGGTGGATCGCCGGGGAGGGACCGCGAAAGAGCGGCTGCTCTCGACGTTCGACGCCCTGGAGGGGTGGATCGAGAAGGGGAACTTCAGGGGATGCGGTTTCGTCAACGCTGCGACGGAACTCCCGCACGACGGGCATCCCGCGCGGGCGGTGGTTATGGATCAGAAGTCGTGGCTACGCGGATACCTCGAGGATCTGGCCGCAGAGGGAGGGGCTGAGAACCCGGAGAGCCTGGCGGAACAACTCATGATCCTGCACGAAGGCGCCAACGTCGCCAGCTCGTTGAATATCTCCACGAATTCCGCACAGAGGGCAAGGGAGATCGCCTCACTTCTCGTGGCAGACCTCGGGTAAAGATCATACCCGTTCACACGCGGCTATTTTGGGAAAGTTAGCGCGCCGCGCCGAGACGCGCCAGATCTCCAGCCGTATCCAGATCGAAGGCGAGGCCGGTACGCTCGACGATCCGCACCCCGAGATCCCGCTCCTCTGCTGCTTGAATGTGTCTTGTAAAGCTATCCAGCCCAAAGAGAAACGGGAGCGCATCGGGCGGGCGAAGTAGCAGGGCGTTGGTGCCCGATCCCTCACCGTCAGGGGAGATGCTGACGGGCTGACGATCCTCGGCTTCATCCAGTAGGGCGCGTACGTCATCAGGCTCGAGCAGCGGAAGGTCGGCCGGAAGAACGAGCAGGTCAGATGCCCCGCCTTTCATCGCCCATCGGCGACCTTGCTCCAGCGCGGGGTTCAATCCGCTGTCCTCCTGCATTAGCGGCGTCGCTCCGGATCTCGAGGCAAGGTCAAGGACCGCCTCGTCCGGGCTCACTACGCACACGTTCTCCACGCCAGCCTCACGAAGCGCCGAGAGAACCCGTCCCATCATGCGGAGCGCCAGATCCGCCC
>JACDAR010000331.1 GCA_013695335.1 Rubrobacter sp. | reverse complement strand
CGCTCAGCGGCGTCCGTCGCATCCACGTCCGAAGTCTCGGCTTCAGCCTCCACTGGCTCAGCCTCCACTGGCTCAGGTTCCGATGGCTCGGGGTCGGCTGGCGTCGGCTGACTTGCCTGCGCTTCGGGTTGCGGGTCGGGACGATCTATCTGCACGCGCTGGTCGACTGGTTTGCCTTCCAGGGCGTTCTTTACCTGGCTGGCGATGCCGGCGAAGACCTCTGGCTCGGTGGCCGCGATGTCGGCCAGGATCTTGCGGTCGAGGTCGATCTCCGCTAGCCGCAGGCCGTGGATGAACTGCGAATATGAGAGGCCGTGCTCACGGGCTGCGGCGTTGATGCGTTGTATCCACAAAGACCGGAAATCCCGCTTGCGCTGCTTTCGCCCTTCGTAGGCGTAGACGCCGCTCTTCCACACCTGTTCCTTGGCCCGCTTGTACGAACTGTTCTTGGTGCCCCGGTAGCCTTTCGCCTGCTTCAGAACCTTGCGCCGCTTCTTGCGGGCGTGAACGCTGCGTGCGGCACGTGCCATGCTACTTCACCCCCAGCAGACGTTTCAGGCGCTTCTCGTCCTGGGGCGTGGCGAACGTCTCGGTGTTCAGGCGACGCTTGCGCTTCTGCGGCTTCTTCTCCAGCATGTGGTTGTGGCCGGCGCGGCGGCGCCGCACCTTGCCCTTCTTGTTCACCGAGAAGCGCCCGGCGGCGCCCTGGTGGGTCTTCATTTTCGGCACGTTTTCCTCCACGTTTGTCTGTGAACAACTCGGAGGCTCGCGGCACGGGAGTCGAAGCCGTTTCGCCTCTCGGACAACCCCGGCCCATCGCCGGGAAGCCCACCGCCACTTTGACGGCAGCGGATAGTGTATCAAACTGTTACGTTAGCTGCGGGCCGCGCTCTCCTCGCGCTTCGCCGCAGCCTCTTTGGACTCCTTCTTCGGAGCCATCACCATGACCATGTTCCGGCCATCCAGGTTCGGCTGGCTTTCGACACGGCCAAGGTCGGCCAGGTCGTCGGCGAGGCGGCGCAGGATCTTCTCCCCGAGATCAGGGTGCTGAACCTCGCGTCCCCTGAACATGATGGTGACCTTCACCTTGTCGCCCCCGCGCAGGAACCGCTCGACGTGACCCTTCTTGGTCTGGAAGTCGTGGTCCCCGATCTTGATGCGGAATTTGATCTCCCGCACGTTCACGTTGACCTGGTTCTTGCGGGCTGCCTTACGGGCCTGTTCCTTCTGGTACTTGTATTTGCCGTAGTCCATAGTGCGGACGACCGGCGGGTCGGAGTTGGCTGCGACCTCGACCAGATCAAGGTCCATCCTCTCGGCGTAATCCATAGCCTCCCGGATGTGCTTGACGCCCAACTGCTCCCCACTTGCCGAGATCAAACGCACCGAGCGAGCCCGGATCTGACCATTGATCCTCGGTTCTTCTTCAGCGGCTACTGTGCATCACTCCTCTCAAAATGTCTTCTTGGGGACCGGTGTACCTTCCGACAAGACTACTTTGATGTACCGGAACGGTCTCAGATCCCCACTACGAAGCTTAGTATACCGCGCTTTTCCCAACCTCGTCTATACGGCCTTCACCGCGACCTCGCCTAGCGCCCGCTCCGCGAACTCCCCGGTCTTCATGGCCTCCTGCTTCTTGTCTCCCCTGCGGCGGACATTCACCGACTCCTCGCCAGCTTCATCGTCACCCACTATCAAAAGGTACGGTATCTTCTGGCGTGCGTTCTCCCTGATCTTCTTCTGCATGCTGCTTGGAGAATCGTCCACGTCTACGCGCAATCCCACGTCCGCCAGCTCAGCCTGTACCTTGCGCGCATATTCGAGATGCCTGTCAGCGACGGGGATTACGACCGCCTGTATCGGGGATAGCCACAGCGGGAACGCACCCGCGAAGTGTTCGATCACGACGCCCATGAACCGCTCGGTCGAGCCAGTGACCGCCCGATGCAATAGTACCGGCGTGTGCATCTGCCCGTCTTCCCCGACGTACTCGCAGCCGAGACGCTCTGGCTGCAGGAAGTCAACCTGGATGGTCGAGAGTTGCCACTCCCGCCCGAGAACGTCCTTCGCCATGAAGTCGGCCTTCGGCCCGTAGAACGCGGCCTCCCCGGCCTCCTCGTCGTAGGCGATGCCAGCCCTGTCGAGGGCTTCGCGCAGCTCTTTCTCGGCCCGGCTCCACTTGGCGTCGTCTGTGATGTATTTGGTGTCGTCAGGGTCGCGCATGGAGAGCTGAACGCGGTACTCGGCGAAGCCGTATGTGTCGAGGACTTCACGGACTATCTCAAGGGCGCGGGCGAACTCTTCCTGCACCTGATTCTGGGTACAGAAAACGTGCGCATCGTCCTGCGTGAGGCTCCGCACTCGGGTGAGGCCGTTGAGTTCACCGCTCTTTTCGTAGCGGTAGAGAGTAGCGAACTCGGCATATCTCACGGGCAGATCCCGATATGAATGCGCCGCCGAGTTGAATAGCGTCATGTGACTGGGGCAGTTCATGGGCTTGAGGCGATAGCGAGTATCCCCATCCACCATCGGCGGGTACATGGAGTCTATGTAATGCTCCAGATGACCGCTCTTGGCGTATAGAGACTCGTTGACCACGTTGCCGGTCCAGACGTGTTCGTAGCCGTGGCGGGTCTGCACCTCGCGAACGTAGCCTTCCATGAGATGGCGCAGCATCTCGCCTTTGGGCAGGAAGAGCGGGATGCCCCCGCCGACATCAGGCGAGAAGGTGAACAGGCGGAGATCCTTTCCGACCTTGCGGTGGTCCCGCGCCCGCGCCTCCTCCATCCTCCGCAGGTACGCCTTGAGTTCTTTCTCAGTCGGCCACGCAGTGCCGTATATGCGGGTGAGCATGGTGTTCTTCTCGTCGCCCCGCCAGTACGCGCCAGCGATGTTCTGCAACTTGAAGGCCCCGAGGCGTCCGGTGGATGGTATGTGCGGCCCACGACACAGGTCGAAGAAATCACCCTGGCGGTAGACGGTAATGTCGCCGTCCTCCAGATCCTCGACCAGTTCCAGTTTGTACGGGTTGTCCCTGTACAGTTCCCTAGCTTCGGCCTTGGATACTTCCTCCATCCGGATTGGGAGGTCGCGGTCGGAGATCTCACGCATCCGCTCCTCGATGCGCGGCAGGTCGTCATCCGTGATACGCCCCGCAACCTCGACGTCGTAGTAGAAGCCGTTATCTATCGGTGGCCCGATGGTGAGCTTGCTCCCCGGATACAACTCCAGAATCGCCTGCGCCATCGCGTGCGCCGTGGAGTGACGCAGCACGTAAAGACCTTCAGGTGAATCCTTCGTGACAACCTCGAAGACCTCGCCATCGCGCACGGGTGTTTCGAGATCTTCGAGCTTCCCGTTCAACTTCGCCACCACGGCGTCGCGGGCGAGGCGCGGGCCGATCCTCTCCGCCACGTCCCGCGCCCGGTCGCCAGGCTCTATGGGTAGTTCTTTGCCGTCGGGTAGCTTTACCGCAGCCATGCCATTGGACCCTTCGTTGTCGAAACGTGGGGATATTATGCCGGGAGAAGCCCGGTAGCTCGATGTGGGCGATAGTGGATTCGAACCACTGACCTCCTCCGTGTCAGGAAGGCGCTCTCCCCCTGAGCTAATCGCCCGTATGTCGCCCCGAGAGGCGGCACCCGGAATCGAACCGGGGTACAGGGTTTTGCAGACCCTTGCCTAACCACTCGGCCATGCCGCCAGCGGTTCTGTTCGCCCGGCGGAGCCTGTGACGAAACCCCCGACCAGAGCGTAAGACGGGATTCGAACCCGCGACCCTCACCATGGCAAGGTGATGCTCTACCAGCTGAGCTACTTCCGCAATCCGCGCTCAATTTAGCACGGCCACGATGGCCTTACAAGCGTTCTCCCGAGGCTCCCTCCGGGCGCGCCTCCGGGTGTGCTTCCTCCGTATCCTTCTTTGCCCACCACCTCTTGCGGGAGAACACTACGTAGCGCATGAGGAAGAAGCTGACGGTCGAGGCCGTGGCTATGGAGATGAACTTGGCTGTGTTCCCTGCGAGGTATGACGGGATGTCCGTGTACAACAGGATCGGGCGCACCAGAAAACCGAAGAGGAGGCTCCCTATCGCAACGTTGATGAGGGCCTGCATGATAAACAGCCCGGTCTGGCGCTTGCTCAACCGCGCGCGGCCCCGAAATGTCCATAGTCCGTTCCACACGTAGCTGTTGGCGTTGGCCAGCACCAGCGCGACGGCGTTGTACATCGCGAGCTCGACAGGGTCCCGCGTCGGCTCCAACCACAGGAAAAGGTTGAGTACCCCGATGTCCACCGCCGCGTTGGAGAGCCCGACGAGCGAGAATTTGGAGAAGCGCTTGCCGCCCTCCTTGATCCTGTCCCGCTTCCTCAAGCCATCCTCCGAGCCTGCTCGTAGTAGCCGCGCAAAGTCCCCGTAGCCCTCTCCCAACTGCGCTCCTCAGCGGCGGCGCGCGCCCCACTGCCGAGTTTCTCGCGCAACTCCTCATCATCCAGTACCCGGCGCACGGCCTCGACCAGCGCGCCCTCGCGACCAGGGTCGTAGATTACACCGCTCTCGCCGTCGGCGACTACCTCGTGGGTAGCGCCGCCTCTGGCGGCCACCACTGGCAACCCCGAAGCGAGGGCTTCGATCATCGCCATCCCCAATGTGTCAGTCGTGGAAGGGAAGAGAAAAACGTCAGCCGAAGCATATGCCCTTGACAGCATTCTGCCCCTTAGCGTGCCAGTGAAAACAGTCCGCGTCCCGGCGAATACTTTTTCCAGATCCCGGCGCGCAGGGCCGTCGCCGACTATCGCAAGTCGGGTATCAGGGATTTCGTCAAGTATTTCCCTGAGGCGCTCGATGCCTTTCTCAGACGCGACGCGGCCCACGTACAGGACCAACCGTTCATTAGGATGTTCGTCTGTGAGCTTCCTGCGCCAGCGTTTGGAACCGAGGTCAGGACGAAACCTGTGCGCGTCAACCCCCTGCGGCCACAGCCTGACACGCTTGATGCCCTCTTTCTGGAGGTAGTTCATCGTGGACTCGGAAGTACAGAGGGTGATGTGCGCCTGGTTGTGAACGAGGCGCGTCGCGGCTTTGGCGAATCCGATCATGAAGTCCAGGCTATAGAAGCTGGCGTATGTGGCGACGTTGGTATGGTACGAAACCACGAGCGGCAACTTCCGCCGCCGCGCCATATACACCCCACCGATGCCAAGGATGATTGGGTTTACCACGTGGACCACGTCAGGCCGGAAGCGTTGCAGGGCTCGCGCCACGCCTGGATGCGGCGGCGCGAGCTTGATCTGGGGGTACGGCGGAAAAGGCACGCTGTGAACCCTGTGAATACGCGCCCCGGCGTACGAGCCAGGCCCCTCCCCAGATCTCGGGGCGAATACCATCACCTCATCGCCCATCCGGTTCAGCTCTTCCAGGGTGTGCCGCAGCCGTGTCACCACCCCATCGGTGGAAGGAAGAAAGGTCTCGGTAAAAAGCGCTATCCTCAAGGTTCGGCGGTTATCTATCGGAAGCAGGGGCAGGGTACATCGAACCCGCGCTCACTACCCCAGACAACGACGACACCATCCCCCTCCGTTCTCCACTCTACCGGCCGCACCTTTTACCAGAAACTACAGAACATCTACAGGTTCGAGACTACCGCCTGCGTGAACTCTTTGGTGCCAGCCGACCCGCCGAGATCCTTGGTGCGCGTCTCCGGGTTCTTGAGTGCGGCTTCGATCCCATTCTGCATCCTGTCAGCCTCGCCACCGTACCCGAGGTGAATGAGCATCTCCTTGGCAGAGAGCAACGTCGCCAGCGGGTTGGCCCGGTTCTGGCCAGCGTACTTGGGCGCGGAGCCGTGTACCGGCTCGAAGACAGCAGTATCCTCCCCGAGGTTTGCGCCAGGAGCGACGCCGAGGCCGCCAGTGAGGCCGGCGCACAGATCAGAGAGAATGTCACCGTACAGGTTCGGGCAAACCAGAACATCGTAGAGGTTCGGCTTCGTCACTAGCTGCATCGCCATGTTGTCCACGATACGGTCGTCTATCTCCTCGAAGTCGTTCTCATAATCCCTGGCGACCTCGAAGAACACGTCCCGGAACAGGCCGTCCGTATACTTCATGATGTTCGCCTTGTGGACCACCGTGATGTGCTTGCGTCCCTGCTCCTTGGACCGCTCGAAAGCCATGCGGCAGATACGCTCCGTGCCTTCGCGGGTGATGATCTTGATCGACTCGGCGGCGTGCTTGCCGACCATATGCTCGACGCCAGCGTACAGATCCTCGGTGTTCTCCCTGTACAGGATGATGTCTATATCCTTGTGCGGCGTCTCGATGCCGGGCAGGCTCAGGGCGGGCCGGACGTTCGCGTAGAGATCCAACTCCTTCCGCAGCGCCACGTTCACAGACCGGAAGCCCGTGCCCACGGGAGTCGTCAGCGGTCCCTTGATGGCGACCTTATTGCGCCGGATGGACTCGAGTACGGACTCGGGCAGCGGTGTCCCCTCCCGGTCCATCACCGTCTCCCCGGCCTCGGCCACCTCCCACTCGATATCCACGTCGAGCGCCTCGATGACCTCCTTCACCGAATCCGTAAGGTCCGGGCCAATTCCGTCACCGGGGATCAAAGTAACCGTCCGTGCCACGCGCCGCCTCCCTCTGCTCGAAACAACAGGCGACTAGTATATCGGTCACGCAAGCACCCGGTTGCCCGCCCCGACTACAGCCCCAAAAGGTTCCACGCTGGGTAAACGCGCCAGTGAAATCGTTACTGGCCCATCGATAACAGGGTTGCGATCGCGACGCTGAAAAAGATAGATAGGAAAATGACTGCAAGAATGGGAAGCGCGACAACTGCGGCGGCCCTCTGGTCGGTGGTTGCGTGGAGTTCCCTTATGCCAAAGTACGCGATGTAGAGACCGTAAATGCCTGTGATAAGAGCTATGACAACTTCGATCAAAGAGAAGATCGTACCAGGGGGCGATACGGTAGCCACCCAGGTTATGAGCCGTATGGCGGACACATAGGCGGCAACCCTGAACGTGGCCTCGAATCCGGCGTTTCTCGACCTGGCGAAGAGCAAAACGAGAAGGTGCAAGACTCCGGCTCCCACGAACACGCTGACCAGCCCGATGATGGAGGTAACCAGGAAACTCGAGATCAACCCGATCACAGCTCCGACCACATCACCAGAGATGAGGGTGACGACGAAACTCCCCATGCCGCCCACAACACCACTGATCACCGCGCAGATGAGGGCGAAGACGAACGGTCCCGCGAAATTCCCCCGGCGGGATACGTTCCTGAAGAACCTCCTCGGGTTCAAAAGTATGCCCTGGGCAGTGCGAATGAAGCTGTTTATGGGGTTCGAGAGATCGAAGTCTCCCCCACCTCCGGGTGGCGACGGCGTCGGACCTCCAGAACGTCGTGGGGGCTCACTGGAACCACCTTGCGATCCCCCGGGCCTGCGTCCAGTGTCGAAATCCATGCGTTTCCTCTCCCCGTTGACATCCCCGATGTATGAGGTGTGCTTTGTGCATGACCCGACGCTCACCAGATGAATGCGGACAACGTAGCCCAGCATAGCTGCCATGCAACGGAAGGTTCGAAGGTCCGCTAATTCAGATGCATGAAAGTGTGACGGAACCCCTTGCGAGGCCCCGTCGCGTCAGAAAGG
>JACDAR010000009.1 GCA_013695335.1 Rubrobacter sp. | reverse complement strand
AGGCGAAACGGCCGGTGGGATCGTGTAGCCCAACGATGAGGCCGGGCCGAACACCGACGACGCGGCCTGGCATGGCGTCCTCCGCGGCCCGCTCGCACAGCGCCTTGAGCGCGCCGTACGTCTCGCCGGTCACCTCTTCGATGGACTCGTCTTCGAGGGCCGCCACGGGCGCCGACTCATCAGCGCCGGGCGGCAGAGAGTCTTCATAAACCGAGATGCTTGAGATGAAAACGTAGCGGTCCACCGCATCCGCCAGCAGCCCTGCCGAAGCCCGCACGATACGCGGCACGTATCCGCAGGTATCCACGACGGCGTCCCACTCCCGGCCCCGCAACGCGGATAAATTCCCGTCGCGATCGCCCCGCAAGGTCTCTACTTCGGGGAAGAGATCAGGGGCGGACTGTCCCCGGTTGAAGAGCGTGACCCGGTGGCCGCGGTCGAGCGCGGCCGTAACCAGGTGCCTGCCGACGAATCGCGTACCACCGAGGATGAGCAGGTCCATCCCGCCTCCCGATATTAGCTCCGGTTCGAGAGCCCGGAGGCGCGGTCCACTATGCGGTCGATGAGGCCGTACTCGACGGCTTCTCCCGGGCTCAGGATGAAGTCCCGGTCTGTGTCGCGCTCGATCTTCTCGATAGGCTGGCCGGTAACGGAGGCCATGATCTCGTTGACCCGTTGCTTGCTGCGCAGGATCTCACGCGCGTGTATCTCCACGTCCGACGCCTGCCCGCCCAGTCCCTGTATCTGCGCCTGGTGGATGAGGATGCGGCTGTTCGGCAGCGCGCTCCTCTTGCCCGGAGCACCGGCAGCGAGCAGGAAGGCGCCAGCCGAAGCCGCCATCCCGAGCGCCGTCGTCGCCACGTCGCAATTCACGAACTGCATGGTGTCGTAGATGGCGAGCATCCCGTACTCGCTCCCGCCGGGAGAGTTGATGTACAGGTTGATGTCCTGTTCCGGATCATCGCCATCCAGGAGCAGTAGCTGCGCCATGATGGCGTTCGCCACCTGATCATCCACCGGCGTCCCGAGAAACACGATCCTATCCCGCAGAAGCCGCGAATAGATGTCCATAGTCCGCTCGCCCTGGGGACTCTGCTCCGTCACGTAAGGTATGACCGCCCGCGGATCACTCATTCTCACCACTCCTTCTCGCCTGCGCTATACTGCAAGAGCGTAGCATTGATGTAGTGTTTGTGCAAGTTTTATGTAGTTTTGGAGGTTGAGGCGATGGAAATGTCGCATTTGCGGGGTTTTCGGCAGCGGGCGGTTATGAGCCAGGAGCAGTTGGCGCAGAAAAGCGGGGTGGCGCGGGATACGATCTCCAAGCTGGAGATGGGGCATCGCAAGGCGTACCCGACCACCATCCGCAAGCTCGCCGCCGGTTTGGAGGTCGAACCGCAGATGTTGCTCGGTGGCGTCGAGTACCTCGACGAGCAGCCGCCGGAAGATACTTCGCCGGAGCAGTCGGATCAGATACAAAGCAAGAAAGTCGGGTTCTAACCCTTCTTTATGGCAAGACTTGCCGATTGCTTTCCCGTCAAAACCGAGCGACGTACCTGATGCTCCATAGTGCCGGCGTCTGCTGTACACGCTTGATGTTGGTGCAGAAAGTGCACGATCGAAGCACGTAGAGTTGGCGTCTTGCTCAATCTAATTCTTGAATCTTTATGCAGCACAAGATGATGAGCTCATCCAAGGATGATAGCGCTGCGAACACACGGAATTTTTGGCACATGTAAAGAACCTATTTAAGGTTCTGCATATGAGTCTCCGAGAAAGAACCCTCTCGGAAGGCGGGTGAATAAGGGTTTGGTGCATCGGATGGCGATGCCTGCCATGTAGAGGCCGAACGAAACGATCCATAGGATGGCCTGCAACTCCCCGCTCCGACCCTCTGCCGGGGCGGTGGGCGTCCAGGCTCAACCGGGTGTACGGTAAGCCCCGCTCAAGGGCAAGTCCCGAAGCATTCGATCTGGCCCGTTCTGGTGTCGTACTGGTAGTAGGTGCCGTCCGAATAAGAGTGGCTGGTCGTCGCCACCCAATAAGTCGTCGTAGCACTCAGGTTTGCGTAGGTCACGTTTATGGTCTGAGTGAAGCCGTAAGGCTTAAGCTGAGCAGCCGAGCCACAATTGAAGTATGAGCCGCCGTTATCAGTGGCGCACGCGCTGGCGGCCGAGACGGCGCTCTCCAAGTCGCCCCGGGCTATGGCATTCCACTCCGCGACTCTGTCCGGCAGGGCCGGGGCGTCCGTCCCGCGAGTGGATTCCATCACCTGTCCGGCGTTCTCGCCGAAGTTGGCGTAGGTGTAGGCGCTGCCGCCGCTGGCGTGCTGCATGGAAGCCGACCAGTCGATCAGGTTGCTGTCCATGCCGTTGACTACGACGCCGGTCGTCGGGTTGAACCCGTAGGGCTGAAGCTGAGCGACTGAGCCGCAGTTGGTGTAAAAGCCGTTGTTGTCGGCGGCGCACGCGTTGGCGGCCGTAGCGGCCTTCTCCAGATCGCTCCGGGCCGCAGCCTGCTCGCAGTCAAAGGCCGTGACCGAATCGGTACTGGCGGTAAAGGTCCACGCCTTGCGCTGCAAACCGGTGCGGGTGGCGTCCTGGTCGAGCCGGTTGTCCGCAAGGTCCGTAACGTAGGTGGTAACGACCGCCTTGTAGGTGACTCCCCCCCTCAAGGGGTTGGTGGGGTTGAGAATTCCCTTGCGGATGGTCGCGTTGTAGCTGACCGAGGCACCCACCTTTGTGGTCGCCCCCGTCCTGTAGAGCTTGAAGGTGGTGCCGTTCACGGAGGACCCCTTCATGTCTTCGGAGAAGAAGGCCGAGACGTTGGCAGTGGGGTTCGCGCAAGGCGCCCCGGAAGCGGGGACGGTGCGTGTCACTGTGGGCGGTGTGGTGTCTCCAAGGTCGGCGGTCTGGGCATCCTGCGCCCCAGCCAAAGCGCATGCCACCAGCCCCAAGAATACCGAAGTAAACGCTAGTATTCGCCGCATCCCCATAACCTTCCTGTAGTGGGGCGGAGGAAGAAGTGTGTTAGATCCCGGCCCCAGGGCTTGCTATAGCACCCCGATTATGAGGGTTGACGCAGACGAGGCCAATAGGCCAGATGGCGTATATTTGTACGCTAAGTAGCGCATATTTTCCTGGGGAGCTTCCGAGAACCACGTTCGCCGGAAAGCCAGTTGCCGAGAAGTAGGCATTCTCGGTTGTCAATGACGCTCGGGCGTCGCGCGCTACTCTTTCCTGTACGGCTTGCCGATGGCCGCCGGCGCAATGGCCCTACCTCCGAAGCCGGCGAGGGCGACGATGGTGAGGACGTAGGGGAGCATCTCGACGAACTCGATGGGGACGGCTTCCAGGCTCACGCCGAAGGTGACGGCCTGGGCAAAGCCGAAGAGGAGGGGTAGGGCCAGGACGCCGATGGGGTTCCAGCGGCCGAAGATCAGGGCCGCCAGCGCGATGAAGCCGCGGCCGTTGGTCA
>JACDAR010000006.1 GCA_013695335.1 Rubrobacter sp. | reverse complement strand
CTGAGTCCTCCGGGCGGAACCTCACGGCGGACGTGGTGTACCTGGGATCGGCCTTGTTCGCCCTTCTATGCATAGGATACGTGGCCTCTGACACCCGTGGCAGGGAGCGTCTCTTCTGGGGGTTGCTCGGCGGTGGTCTATTCATCGCGTTCATCGGCGGCATAGGTTGGGGGAGCCTGCAGGAAGTGGGGTTCGCGGAGCAAACCTTCTCCATGCCGCACGTGGCTTATCTGGTTGCGTACGGGCTGCTCGCTGGCGCGATGCTTTGCCTGGTGGCGGCCACTTCGCGCAGGATCACCCCGATAATCTCCTTCGATGCCGTCGGCGTCATGCTGTCTGTCGGGTTGCTGATCTGGTACTTCCTGGTTGACCCGGTGCTCGGAGGGTCAGGGTCACTTGGCGCGATGGCTACCTTCTCCTGGCCGTTGTTCGACGCGGCGCTGGTTTTCATGGGGCTCGTCGTGTTCTCGACCGCAGGGAGATCCCCCTTCATCGGTCTGCTGGTACTTGGTTTCCTCGCCTTCGCCGTGGCTGACGGATGGTATCTTGGCGCCCGCTCCGGAGACCTATACACGCTAGTCGGATGGCCTGACCTGTTCTGGGCGCTCGGGCTCGTGCTTCTGGGATCCGCCGCCCTCAGGCCCGACTCATCCAGCTTTACGGTCAGGGAGCGCATAGCCCCGTGGAGGGTGTTCGCCTTCTGGCTCGGCCCGCTCTCGCCGCCGCTTCACCTCATCATTCTGCTCGTGTGGGGCGCATTCCATCCTCCACTGCCTGCATACGTCCTGATCGGCGGCGCGCTGCTCTTTCTCTACCTGGCCTTGCGAGTCGCGCTGGTCTCGGCGGTCACCCGGTTGTTGAACGTGGATGGCGAAGAACAAGCCCGCAGGGTGGAACAGAGCCGCATCCTCTACGAACTGCACGACACCGTCAAAGGCGGAGTTCACGGCATCTCCCTGACCCTGGACGCAGCCCTGGAAGCGGAGAGGCATGGCGACCGGGGGCGGCCCGTGAAGGTTTCGGACGGGCGATGGAGGCTTCCAGGGAGACGGAGTTCCTGATCTCCAAACCATACGACGAGTTGCAGGCCCTGACGAACGAGAATCGGCCAAGCCCAGGCGACTTCCTGCGCCACCGTCTCGCCAAATTCGAGGAATGCTTCGGCATCAAGACACACGACGATCTTCAGGCTTCCCTGGAGGGCTTGAGCCCAGAGGAATTCGCCGCAGTCACCCACGTTACCATCGAGGCGTTCTGGAACGTCGCCAAGCATTCCAGGGCGCGCAACATATACCTGGAATCCCGGCGGGTCGGCCCCACGCTCATCATCCGCATCAGGGACGACGGACAGGGGTTCGACGCCGACGACCCACCACCCGGCATGGGGCTTTGTTACCTCCGTCGCCGCGCCGCCGAAGTCGGGGCTGAACTCGATGTGATCTCCACCCCAGGTCGCGGGGCCGCGGTCCAGCTCAGGTTCGAAAAAAGCTAAGAGACTACACCCAGGAACCTGTGCCCATCGTGTCCTCCACGATCTCACGCGCCTCGGGAAGCGCGGAGCTGGGGACCAGGATCTCCCTCGGCCCGGCAGACAGAAAGTCAGGCACGTCGAAGCCCATCGGGCGCCTGATGAGCACCGGTATGTCCGCGCCCCTGAGCAAACCCTCCATCATCAAGGCAAGGGTCTCGTTGGGAGCGCTTCCGATTTTCACCCACTCGTCCATACAGGTTCCAGTATAGCCTGGACGCAGGCAGCCAGATACTCTCAGGGAGATTAGACGGCCCTGGGAACCGCGCCTATCATGGGACTGGTTTCATAGGCAGTCGAACTTCGGCTGCGCAACTTTCCGGGGCTGGAGTCGTAGTCACGGATGCCCCGGTGCGTGAAGATGGAGGAAGAAAAGGTATGGTTGCCCCCGTCAGGCAAGAAACCGCTGAGAAAGACCGACCTTCCCCGCTGGTGGAGACCCGCAGCCTCACCAAACGCTACGGCCCGCGCATCACGGCCGTTCGGGAGCTGGATCTCAGGGTGGAGCGCGGCGAAGTGTACGGTTTCCTCGGCCCCAACGGCGCGGGAAAGACCACTACGCTGCGGATGCTGCTCGGCCTCATCCGGCCGACCTCCGGATCGGCTGCGGTGATCGGGGAGAAACCGGGCTCGCCAGCGGGACTCGAAAAGATCGGGGCGCTGGTCGAGTCTCCTGCCTTCTATCCTTACCTTTCTGGCCGGGACAACCTGCGCGTCATGGCCCGCTACTCTGGCGCGTCCCGCTCCCGGATAGGCGAGGTTCTCGAACAGGTGGAACTCTCGGGCCGGGCGAAGGACAAGTTCAAGAAGTACTCGCTCGGCATGAAGCAACGCCTCGGGGTAGCGGCTGCGCTCTTGAAAGACCCTGAACTATTGATCCTCGACGAGCCTACGAACGGCCTCGATCCCAAGGGCATGGCGGACATGCGGGGCCTCATCCGAAGGCTTGGGAAGGGCGAGCGTACAGTCCTCCTCAGCAGCCACCTGCTGGGGGAGGTGGAGCAGATCTGCGACCGCATCGGGGTCATAAGCAAGGGCTCCCTGGTGGCTGAGGGCGCCATCGCCGAGCTGCGCGGGCGCGAGGGCATCATGGTCAGGGCCACGCCGGTCGAGGAGGCGGCGCAGATAGCAGAGAAGCTGGCCGGGGTCGAGGAGGTTACGGTGAACGATGGGGCTCTGCGGCTGACCGCTGACCCGGAACGGGCGGCTGAGATAAACGCCAAGCTCGTCTCGGCTGGGCTTCGGGTGAGCGAGCTGCGCCCGGCGGAGCAGTCGCTCGAAGAACTATTCCTGGAACTCACGGACGGGGAGACTGTCTGATGCTTGCGAGTTTCCGGGCTGAGTTGCTGAAGATCCGCAAACGTCCCGCGACGTGGGTGTTGGCGCTCGTGTGGTTCGTGTTGCTGGTGCTGTTCGGCTACGTGTTCACCTACACGTTCGCGGCCAACCCGCCGGATCCCCCGAAGGATCAACCAGCCGCCGTGCAACAGCAGCAGGAGGCCATCAACAAACAACTCCTCGACAGCCTTCTGCCCGAAAACATGCTGAAGACCCTGTTTGCCAACGGAACCTTCAACCTGGGCGCGGCGATCGTCCTGATCCTGGGCGCGATGGCCGCTGGCAGCGAGTACGGATGGACCACCCTGAAGACCAGCCTGACCCAGCGTCCGGGCAGGTTCGGCTTCCTCTCGGGCAAGGCGCTGGCGGTGGGGGTTTTCATAGTGTTGTTCGTCCTTCTGGGACTCGCCGCTGGCGCAGCGAGCAGCTACGACGTCGCCTATCTGGAAGACGCTACCGTGAAGTGGCCGCCGCTCGAAGAGATGGCGCGGGCAGTTGGGGTCGGCGTCCTGACCTTCGGGGCGTGGGGCTTTCTCGGGTTCGCGCTGGCCATGCTCTTCAGGGGGACGGCGCTCGCCATCGGGCTCGGGCTGGCGTGGGCGCTCGCGGTCGAGAACACCATCGCGCTCCTGCCCATAGACAGCGACTGGTGGAAGGGGTTCCGCAGGCTCACGCTCGGCGAGAACACGGCATCCCTCGGAAGCATCTTCGGAGATCCCAACCCGTCATTCGGGATACCAGCGCCGCTGGTGGAGCCGGAGCGCGCGGCGATCACACTCGGAATCTACGTCGCGGCCTTCGTCGCGCTATCCCTCTTCCTGCTACTGCGCCGGGACGTTACCTGACTTCTTCGGGGTCGCGCTCGAAGTAATGGTTGGTCATGGGCATACGGCGGTCTCGCCCGAAAGCCCGGCTGGTTACTTTGATTCCGATGGGCGCCTGGCGACGCTTGTATTCGGCCCGATCAACGAGCTTTATGACGCGCCGCACGTCCTCCTCTTCGTAGCCGGACGCCACGATCTCACCAACCCCCTTGTCCTCCTCGATGTACGCTTCGAGGATGGGGTCGAGCACGTTGTATGGCGGCAATGAATCCGAATCGCGCTGGCCGGGTTTGAGTTCGGCAGATGGCTCTTTGGTCAGGATGGACTCGGGGATGACCTCGCGTCCTTCCGATTCGTTGACGTAGTGGCAGACGCGATAT
>JACDAR010000357.1 GCA_013695335.1 Rubrobacter sp. | reverse complement strand
AGATCCTCCCAGGATTGGATCGCCGTGCGGACGATGGGGGAGTCAACCGGCGTTTTCGCGGGCTCCACGCCGTGCAGGTCAACGACCTCTATGTCGTCGAAGCCGCGTTTGCGGAGGTGGGATTTTATGAGCTCGAGAACCGGACCAGGGCTCTGACCGGAGACGAGCCTGAAGTCCATCTTCACGAACGCCTCGGACGGCACTATGGTCTTCGTGCCAGGCCCCGTATACCCTGACTGTATCCCGGCGATGTTCGCGGTCGGCCGCAACAACATCTCGCGCAACGCCGCATCGTCGGTAAGGTCGCGGTCGAAAGCATCCACGTCCCACGAGGCTTTCAACGCGGCTTCGTCGAAGGGGATCTTATTTATAGCTTCCAGGTCTTTGTCCGATGGCGGGTCCGCGAGGGCGTCGAGGCCGTCGAGTGTGATCTCACCGTTCTCATCTTTGATGGTCCTCAGCGCCTGCACGAGCCGCCAGACTGGGTTCGGGGCGATGCCGCCGTACATGCTGTGCAGGTCGTGGGATGCGCCCTTGGTTCGCAGCTCGACGTAGGCCATACCCTTCGTGCCGCAGAAGATGAGCGGCCTTCCCTCGCCGTCCTTCATCGAACTCTCCCACAGGCAGGCGTCCGCCGCGAAGAGTTCCGCGTTGTCCCTCACGAACGGGGCAAGGTTCGGGCTGCCGATCTCCTCTTCGCCTTCGATCAGGAACTTCAGCTTGAAGGGCAGCGGACCATGCTCCTCTATATATAGGCGGAGAGCCTGAATGCGGGCGAGCACGTCTCCCTTGTCGTCGGCGACGCCCCTGGCGAAGATGCCACCGTCGCGCACCGACGGCTCGAATGGATCGCTCTCCCAAAGGTCCAGCGGCTCGGGCGGCTGCACGTCGTAGTGGCCGTATGAGAGGAGGGTTCTCTCACCATCCCCGATCTCTGCGTATACCACGGGATGGCCTTCTGTTTCCATCAGGCGTGCTTCGGCGCCAGCTTCCCTCAGCTTCTCGGCCACCCACTCGGCGCATCGCCGGAAACCATCGGGGTTTTCCTCGCGGGCCGAGATCGAAGGCATCCTCAAAAACTCCTTCAGTTCTTCGAGAAGTGCGTCTTTCGTATTGTCCACACGTTCCTGTATGCTCATGTTTAACCTCCTTTTGATCCAGGGTGAGGTTAGCATCTTCGCCGGGCGTTTTGCCGCCCGTGGCGTGGTCCGCCGGGATTGTTGCTGGTATATTCTAGTTCGCCCCATGCCTATCGAGAGAAGACCTGAAACCAGCCCGGACGGCCACCACGAAGGAATCGGTCGCGCCCGCCATTACAACTGGGACCCCGGGGATTTCTTCGGGCTCGACGTGAGCAGCATGAGCCCGAGGGCGCAGGTTACTACCTCCCTGACCGTTCTGGTGCCTGTCGTGGTCGGCACGGTAGTGATTCTGGCTTTCTTGCAATCGCTGTGGTGGCTGATCTTCATCTTCGGATGGTCGTTCTTCCCGGCCTTCGGGTTGCTCGTGCATGGGATAGCGGGCCTCTCGGAAGCAGGCAGCGCGACTTCATCAGAGAGGGTCGAAAAGGAGCGGGAGCTTCTCGGGGTGTTGCGAAGGCACAAGGAGATAACGCCCCCCGAGGCCGCGCTCGAAACTTCCCTTACCGTGGTCGAGGCGGATGCGATGCTCAAGGAGCTTGCCAAAGCCGGACACCTGGACGTGAGGGTACGCGGCGGTGGGATCTTCTACGCGCTCTGGGATCACGACGCGGAAGACGCACGATGGTAGCGCATTCCATAGGGGTATTGCGGAGACTCTGGCATGGTATTATTCAGGGTCCAGAGAAGGGGTTCTGTGGACGAGCAGGAGCTTAGGACGGGCATCTAGAGTGGAAGATCACAGGATACCGGAGTCCCTGGAAGAAGCATACCGGTTGCGGGACTCGGCCGATTCCTTGCCAGAGCGGGACTTCTACCAGGAGCAAGTATTCCGACTCAGGCGAGAAGAATACCGTGCGCGGGGCATACGAACGGAGATCTCCTCCCGCCGCCGCGAGCGCCAGAGCGCCATCGAGTTCTCGCGCGAGATGTTCTTCCTCGAGGTGCAAGAGATCTCGGGCCGCAATGGCTCGGGCCGCGGGAACCGCTCCCAGCACGAGGCCCGCCGCTACGCCATCCGCCTCGATACCCACGCTTTCCTCAAGCAACTCGCCTCGCCCCACTCAGGGGCCGTGGAGCTGTACCGACGCAACTACCTCGAACTCCTCCGCATGGGCAAGCAGCCGTCTGAGGCGTACTACCTCTCGCGGGTCATCGGGCTCGCCAGCGAAGGGGAGTTTCGGCAGGCTGTCGAGGGCGTGCGGCGCACGGGCTATCCGAAGGGCAGGATGCCTTACGCGGTCGAGAAGACCGCGATCCAGATCCGGGATCTCCCCGGAGGCATGATCCTGATCCTCCTCACCTTCTTCGCCTCCCTGTTCGCCTTCGTCTGGGCGGCCGGGGGCTGGCGGCCTGAGGCGGATACGGGCACCATCTTCTTCATCACCCTGGGCCTTATCGCCGCCGGGGGCTTGATGCTCGTCTCAGCCATCTTCATCATCACATTCATAAGATCCATCAACAAATAGTTTCGGCCAGGGGGATGGGCGGCGAGATCCCTCACAACAGCGCCCGGATGCGGCGATGCTGCTACTACTGTAGATGCACTCTCAGCCCAGATAGAGGAACAGCGTGGTCGAAGGCCAGGCGCCGCGAGGCTGAACCTTGGAGCTTGCGGACCTCCGGTGAAACGGGGCTTGATGCGCGCCCTCATTTTCTTTATCGTTTCCCGCGCTGATCCACGAACAGGCGCGCCCGCGTGCCCGAGATCTTACGGAGGCCGATATTTCTCCCCCGGCGCACCAGGATTCCAATGAATACCAGGACCGCAGTACCCGCCGCGAGATGCGCAGGCAGGTTCG
>JACDAR010000355.1 GCA_013695335.1 Rubrobacter sp. | reverse complement strand
AGAACCTGGACGCTCATGGGACTTTGATCTCGACGCTCATACGGTTGCGGGGATTGTACATCCGGGGAGGGCTTTTCCCACGCATCAAGACGTGTAGAATCTCCGGCTATGTCGGAGACTAGAAGCGAAGATAATCAGGACGAGGCTCTGGTGGGCGGCGAACCGTCCGGGAAGGGGCGGGGCTCGCTGCCGCTGGATGACGTTAGTCGGATCGTGGACCTGCTGCGGGAGAGCGGGGTTGGGGAGATCCAGGTCCGCCAGGGCGAGCTGGAGATATCAGTCAAAGCCAAGCCGGAAGCCCCGGCCCCACAACGGGTTCCAGAGGTGGAAGCCTCTTCGAGGGAGCCTGCATCACAACCCGAGCCACAGGCCGAGGCGAACGGACTACACGCAGTACGTTCACCGCTCGTCGGGACTTTTTACAGGGCGCCCGCGCCGGGTGAGGAGCCATACGTCGAGGTTGGCGATACCGTCATGGTCGGGCAACCCATTTGCATCGTCGAGGCAATGAAGTTGATGAACGAGATCCCCGCCGACGTCTCCGGTGAGGTAGTGGAGATCCTGGCGGACAACGCGGGCGGCGTGGAGTACGATCAGCCGCTCTTCCGTCTGCGGCCCGAATGATGATCGTGGGTCGTGAGGCGCTCGCGCTGCGCGCTCGCTTCGTTAGTCGTGAGTCGTATTCTCTCGACTCACGACTAACGACTTACTACTTACGGAGCGAAGCGAAGCGAAACGACCAGTGATCGGCAAGGTCCTCGTCGCCAACCGAGGGGAGATCGCGCTTCGCGTCATCCGGGCCTGCCGCGAACTCGGTATCCGCAGCGTCGCCGTATACTCGACAGCAGACTCCGATTCCCTGCACCGGATGCTCGCTGACGAGGCGGTCTGCATCGGTCCGCCGCCAGCTTCTGGCAGCTACCTGAACATCCCGGCCATCATCTCCGCCGCAGAGTTGACAGGCGCTGATGCCATCCACCCAGGCTACGGGTTTCTCGCGGAGAACGCGCGGTTCGCGGAGATCTGCGAGCGCGTCGGGGTGAAGTTCGTCGGCCCTTCTTCGCGTGTGATCTCTATGATGGGCGACAAGTCCGCGGCCCGCCGGGCCGCCCGTGAAGCAGGAGTTCCAGTCACCCCAGGCTCAGACGGCGTGTGCGCGAACGCCGCCGAGGCGAAGCGCGTTGGCGCAGAGGTCGGGTACCCGCTGGTGGTCAAGGCTAGCGCCGGCGGCGGTGGCAAAGGGATGCGCGTGGTCGAGGCTGAATCGAAGCTGGACGCGGCTTTCACGGAAGCTAGCCGGGAAGCGGGCGCCGCTTTCGGGGACGGCTCCGTGTATATCGAGAGATATCTCCAGGATTTGCGCCATATCGAGGTGCAGGTTCTCTCCGAGGCAGGGGGCAAGACAGCGGCCTTCCCTGAGAGGGACTGCTCCATCCAGCGCCGCTACCAGAAACTGCTGGAGGAATCTCCGGCCCCTGGCTTACCGGATGATGCCCGTCGGGGCATGATGGATGCTGCGGCATCCCTGGTGGATGCGCTCGGCTACGAGGGCGCGGGGACTGTGGAGTTCGTGTACTCGGGGGGCGAGTTCTTCTTTATCGAGATGAACACCCGCCTCCAGGTCGAGCATCCGGTGACAGAGATGGTGACGGGCGTGGACCTCGTGGCCGAGCAGCTCCGGATTGCCTCCGGCGAGGGGATGGGTGTCCCAGAAGGCGCGGCTGTTCCGGACGGTCACGCCATCGAGTTCAGGATCAACGCCGAAGACCCGCGCCGCAACTTTCTGCCGCAGGCCGGCTCCGTGGAGTTCTACAACCCGCCAGGAGGCCCCGGTGTGCGGGTGGATTCTCACCTCTACGCCGGGTACAAGGTTCCCCCGCACTACGATTCGCTGCTGGCGAAGCTCATAGTCTTCGCCACGGATAGGGAGACGGCCATCCGGCGCGGCCTGCGGGCGTTGGACGAGTTCGCCATCGCTGGCGTGGAGACCACGCTGCCGCTCCACCTCGCCATCCTGGAGGACGAGGACTTCAGGCGGGGCGGCGTCTCCACCAGCTTCCTCTCCCGGCGCGAGCTGCGCAACGACGAAGGCCTCCTGCGGCTCGTCTCCGTCGGCGCACCTGAATAGGCCGATCGTGCCGGAGGCCCGCGCTGTGCGGCTCCGTGCTGTGGCCGTGCGCGTGCTAACCTTTGATCCCCTGCCTCCGCGTACGTAAGGAGCGTTTTGGCGCGAGAGACCGCCCTAGGAGAACGAGATAAGGACCGTATGCTGTTCGGCGGCATGGCCCGCTGGGATGGACTGGATCTCTATGGGCCCGCCTACATGAGCGTGGCGTACAGGAAGAAGGGTGAGATCCACGTCCGCATCCAACCCTCCAACCTGTGGCGTCCGAAGAACCCTGCGATCCTCCGCGCCTCCAGGATTCCGGTGCTGCGTTCCTTTATCTTCTGGGGACGGCTATTGACTCAGGTAATCGGTTCTCTGTGGACGCTGGTTTTCTTCGCTGCCACGATGGCGGCGCTCTGGATCTTCGTGAGCATCATGCAGTTAGGAAGCGGAGATGGCCTGATGGGGGGCGCATTCGGGTTCCTCGCGGCTTTCCCCATACTTCCCGTCCTCGTCCTCTTCTTCGCCCTGATGAAGTTCGGAGCGCTCGGCCGCTACCACGGGGCCGAGCATAAGGTAGTCGCCGCCTACGAGAAGTACGGCGAGGTCACGCTCGCCAACGCCAGGAAAGCAAGCCGCATCCACCCCCGCTGCGGCACCAACATCCTGGCCTACATAATCCTCGCGGCCCTGCTCGACCCGCTAATTTCCTGGTGGGGCTACGCCATCCTCCAGTTCATCCTCATCTCAGAAGCATGGTTAATCTTCGGCAAGACCCGCCCATCCATAGCCGTCGGCAACTTCCTGCAAGAACATTTCACCACCACGGAGCCCCGCCGCGCCGAACTGGAGGTCGCCGTCGAATCCCTCGACAGGCTCATCCAGGCCGAAGAAGGAAAGAAGGGCGGCGGATCGCTCGTCACCGTGCCGGCGCGTTTCTAGTGGGTGATTCGTCCGTCTCACCAGTATGGCGGGGGCTCGGGGAGCGGCTGGCCGCACTGGCACATTCCGTTTGAGAGGTCGTGGTCTTGCATGCTGCCACACGACTCGCAGCGCACCCACAGCGCATTGATGCGCTCCGGTTTCCAGACGCTCGTCACTCCTCCGGCGGTAAAGTCGGAACCAAAGAAGCGGTTCATGGCCTCAGAGTGAGTGCCGCCGCGGTACATTTGGGCCGGGCTCTCGGTGTCCTCCCAGGCGGTAACGGTGAGCATGCGGTGACCAGCGCTGGCCAGCAGCACGCTGATGACGCCTGGCATCCTCGCCATTTCTTGCAAGATTTGCTGCGAGTAGTTGCGGACCTCCTCAGCATCGTTCTCGGACGTTACCTGGAGGGCCGTGATGCTGAAAGCGCCAGGCTTCTTGCCGTTTCCGGGCTGCATATATACGCTGTTGCCGAAGGCGACCGGACCAACGGAGTACGGCTGTACGATGACCTGGAGCCCTAGCTGCCGCATCATGGTCCCCTGATCGAAGTACCCTTGCACCGAGCGGATCTTACCGTCCTCCACCGCGATGAAATCCGAGCCGGGCAGGGCTACGGCGCTCCCGGTCGGCGGGGCGCCCCTCAAGGAGCCCGTGTTGGTCCCACGCATCATCCACTGGGCAGCCGTTCCGTCACCTGCGGGGGCGTGGCTGACTATCTCAAACGAGAGATCCGGGAAGGCCGCGAACAGGCCGCCAGCATAGTCGGCTATGGCCTGGCCGGTCAGCCCTTCTGGCACGTTGGGATCGCTGTACGTGCCGCCTTCGGCGAAGGTTGCGACGATCGCATCGGCGTCCCGCCTGTTCCACGCGTCGAAATACCCCTGCGCAACATCAACAGCATCCATCGCGCTCCTTTCCAGGTCGTGTCCCAAGCAGCAATTATAGCTATTGGTCACCGGAGAGCGGAAGGGTGCCGGGAAGTTTCGGAGCAACCAGACGAACTACGCTCTCGAGATTTAATTCGGCTGCTGGGTGGGCCGGATCAGGATCTCGTTCACGCTCACGCGCTCTGGCTGGGTGACGACGTAGGCGATGGCGTTGGCTATATCCTCTGACTGAAGCCGCTCGATGCTCATGAGCCCACCCATGCCTTCGAGGGCCTCGTCGTCCGTGATGTGGTCAGGCAGCTCTGTATCCACGGCCCCGGGCTCGACCATCGTGATGCGGATGTTGTCCTCCAGAAGCTCCTGGCGCAGCCCTTCGGAGATGGCGTTGACCGCGAACTTGGTCCCGGAGTAGACGCCGCCGGTCGGGCGTACCTTGCGCCCGGCTACGCTTGAGATGTTTACGATGTGCCCGCTCTTCTGGCGCTTCATCACCTCGACCGCGGCGTCGGTGGCGTACAGGAGGCCGAGCACGTTCACGTCGAACATCTGGCGCCACTGGTCAGAGAGGCCCTTCTCGACCTTCGAGAGAAGCATCACGCCTGCGTTGTTGATCAGGATGTCAACGCTCCCGAATTCCTGCTCGGCGTGCTTTATCAGGTCGTGTGCCTGATCCTCATCCGTCACGTCGCACTGCACGGAGAGAACGCGACCCCCGTCGCCCTCGATACGCTGCACGAGGTCAGCCAGCCTGTCTTCGCGCCGAGCCGCGACCACGACGGAAGCCCCTTCTGCCGCCAGCGCCTCGGCGGTCGCCTCTCCGATACCGCTCGAAGCACCCGTCACCACTGCAACCTTGCCGTCCAGCTTTCCCATTTTGAAACCTTTCCGGTAGCTTGCTCCGGCTTCTTACCCCGTCGTGCGGGGTGCGTATTCATCCTGCGGCGCAGGCCCGTCCGCCAGCCGCAGGTAGGCGAGCGTCCAGTACGCGTGGTTGAAGACGCCGAAGACGGCATAGAGAACTATGAAGGGCAGGGATAGGATCAGGCCGGCCACCACGGCCAGCCCGACGACCAGCGGGTACGGGGCAGCATAGGAAAGTGCTATGAACCCGAGATTCTGTGTGATGCCAACGACGAAGCCGATAATAGAGATCACGGCCACAGCCGCGAGTGCGAGGCCAATCTGTATGAGCCACACCACGAGCACGCGTCCGAGGTTGCGCCGGAACAGCCGGTAGCCGCTGTCTATCGATGCGGTGATGCCCCGGCCACCGATCACCAGCTCGCGCAGGGCTAGCTGCTGGATGAGGGATAACGCGATGGAGATGACCATTAAAAGCACGAAAGCCACCAGCGCAACTATGGAGATCAACAGGATACGCAGCCCCACGGACTCCGTGGCGGCGACTATCCCGAAGATGCCAAGGGCCGCCGGACCTCCGATCACGATCACGGGCACGAGTCCGATCAGGAAGAACAGCACCCCATAGAGAAACACGCGCCAGAAATTTCGGACGCCGGCTTGCCAGGTCGAAGCGAAGTTCCGACGCCCGCCCCGGTCCAACCCCGCGACGCTCTCCACAAGTCCCCCGGCGGATATGAGCGCAAGCCCGACGAACACGATCAATAAGAGAACCAGCAGTACGGCGCCGAGGGCGACGGCCAAAACCACGTTCTGTTGCGCCCACTGCCCGAGGCTGGTGAGCCACGTGGGCAGACCACTGGTTGTGGTATTCGTCTGGGCTTCGGGATTCGGGGGAACGCTGATGTTGAACGAGGTCGCCCCGCCGCTGATAAAGAACCCGAAGAACCACAGGTAACGGTTGCGCCAGGCGATGCGAAACGCCTCACCGATCAGGTTCCCGTAGTCCATCGTGGAGCCTTTCTGTTTGCCTTCAGGTCTCCCGAAATCTATCTACGTTCACACGACGCGCGGGGTTCCCCCTGATGTGCCTGAAGTCATGCGCAGATAGGCGAGCGTCCAATACGAGTGGTTGAAAGTCCCCAGGATGGCTGCGGTCACGATCAAGACGGGGAGCAGTATCACCCCGGCGATGATGCCGGTTACTATCGCAGCCGTCGTGGAGCCAGCCACCGCGAGGAGTATCGTCGGGAGGAAGAGAATGAGGCCCACGATAAGCAGCGCTATGATGAGTGCGATGCTGGCCGCGATCATGATCCCGAGCTGAATCAGCCACACCAGCAGGCTCCGTCCCAGGTTGTGGCGGAACATCCTGTATCCGCTTCGCACGGAGTCGATTACGCTGTCCCCACCGACAACCATCGTCCGGCGGGCAAACTGCCGGATTATGGCGATGGGTATGAAGATAGCCAGCAACGCCGCAATGCCAATCGGGATGGCTATGATGATGGCCACAACCCGAAAAGCTGTCGAGTCCGTCAGGAAGGCCCCGCCGACCAGCGCACCAATGGGTATCGCGACGACCAGAAGCAGCCCGAGCACGATCCCCACGAAAAGCAGAACCTGCCCGAGCACACGCCAGAAGAAGCCGGTTCCTGCCCGCCAGGTTGAGGAGAAGCTGCGCCGCTGGCCCCGCTCGATTGCGGCCACGCTATCCGTGAGGCCGCCCTGGGAGACCAGGTAGATGGCGAAGAAGATCAGGAAGATCACGAGTCCGACCACGATCAGGGCGATGATCAAAGCTATGTTCTGGAATGGACTCTGGATTGCCGCCGCCGAGATGGAGGCAATTTCAGTGGAACTCTGCTCGTCGAAGTCGCCGCCGGTATTGCCGCTTGAGGAATAGTTGAAGGAAGATGAGCCCATACTGGCGAAGAACCCGAAGAACCACAGGTAACGGTTACGCCAGGTGATGCGGAACGAGTCCCTGATCAGGTCTCCGTAGTTCATAGTCTCCTCCTCAAGGGTCTCCGAGTACCCAGGTATCCTTCATCTTACCGCCGCTCGATATATTCACCACATGCTTTCCCGGCGCTGCCACGCGGGTCAGGGAACCTGGAATGACCTCGACCACACCGGGATCTTTGGGATCCGGAGCGAGAACCAGCACCCTGTAATCAGCATACGAGTCGCGCAGCAAGAAATCGCCGCCCTCAGTCCCGCACAGGACGTGGGTCGAGAAGTCTATGGTCTCCTGGGCCACGTACTCCACAGGGTTCCTCTCGACCATCTTGCGGAACTTCTCGATGGACTCCTCGGATTCCTCGGGCCCGATCATGACTTCTTTCCCACCATAACCGCCCCGGCTCTTGACCACTAGATCGGCGAAGTTGTCCATGACGTAGCGGCGATCCTCCTCGACCGCCAGCGACCACGTCCTTGCGTTCTCGATGAGCGGCTCCTCCCCGAGATACGTCCGCACCATCTCGGGAACGAAGACGCCGACGCCTTTGTCGTCCACGATCTCGGAGTTCGGGGCGAAGAGAACGTGGACTTTCCCCTCGACGTGGCACTCGAGCAGTCCGGGAATTTCTGCGTATAGCCGATCCTCGTCCACCCGCTCGTAGATCACATCTATCCTGCGCCCGCTCGGTTCGTGTAGCAGGTATCCGTCGCCGTCTATGGTGAGATGCTTCGTCTCGGCCAGGATGGCGTCCATCTCTTCAGCGTAGATGTGGTGGTCGAGGTAGAACTGATCCTCCGGGCCGCTGGAGACGACGGCGAGCGTCGCTTCGGGGCCTTTGGGGGAGGCTGCCCGCAGCGCGTCGCCGAGCCGGGAGAGCCAGCCGTCTAGGGAGTGAATCGGAAGGGCGGTATGGGCTTCGGGGAAGAAGACCTCGCGGCTCATCCGCCGCCTGCGCGTCATGGCCGCGAGCCCGACCGGCATCTTGGCGTTCTCCTCGATGACCTGGTAGGCCCATCCGCCGTCCCTCTCGACAGCCACAACGTCGAAGGCGATCTGACGCGCCGGAACGGGGCCGAAGCGATCCTTCCACGAGGTGTCATAGAGGATACTGCTCTCCACCACCTCCCTCGGGACTACCTCCTCCTTGCCGGCCTCCAGTCGCCGCAGGAACTCGTTGATGGCCGCCATGCGCTGGGCTAGGCCCCTGGACAGCCTTTCCCAGTCAGAGGCTGGCACTATGCGGGGGAACCAGTCTGTCGGGTGGGTCTTGTCGCCTTCGAGGATGCCGAAAGCGTGCTGTTCGTTCAGGAGCAGTGAGTGGGCCTGGCGTAGCCTGTCGTTCCAGCGTTTCGGGCCTGTGGTTTCGAACTCTGCCAGCACGGTTTCGTAGACAGGGCGCGGGGTACCATCGGAGAGAAAGACCTCGTTGATACCCGGGAGTGCGTGGTCGAACCTCACAAGACGGGGATTATACTAGTAGCAGCACGGCTGCTGTGCGGCGCATGCTTCCGCGTGCGGGGAAGCGGAATTCAGAGGGGTGACGTTGGGCGAGAGCGGGGGACATAGGGGCCATGTGAAGCGGAACCGGACCAGGAACCCTGGAAGGAATCCTATCCGCGAAATCGAGGTGAAGGTGCTGGCTGGCGGTACCTGCGCCGTCCTTGGGATTCTCTTCGCCGCCGGGGGTCTCGTTGGCCCCATCCTGGGCAGTGGCGCCAGCGTCTCTGCAGGGGTGATAGGCGTTGCGTTGGGCATCGTGGCCTACTTCCTGGATGCGCGCCGGATCGGCACTTTCGCCGTGATCCTGGCCATCACCGCCCTTTTCTTCGGCCTTGCCGCCAGCCAGGGCCTGATACCAGGCATCAAAGCCTCGGACCACGGCCTGCCCGCGATCCAATCCAGCGAAGATCACTAGAGTTCCGTCAGGTGAAAGGTATAGTGACCGAAGCCGCTGACCGGTATACTGGCCCGTAGGATGGAGCGCATGCGGCTCACACCCCCGGGGGAGAACATAGAGCGGGGCTCGAAAGCCCGGCTCTACGTGCGCTGGATGCCCCACCTCGGAGCCGAAGCCGTAGCCCTCTACGAACTCATGAAAGTTCTGCCCGACATCGGACAGGAAACCGTGGATCTCCACGAACTGGCGGAATTGCTCCGTTCCACGCCCGAGAACGTGGAAAACTCCCTGAAATCCCTCGTGGAAGCTGGATTTATCGTCGAGCACGAAGGCTGGATGGAGATTCTGGAACATCCGCCAACCGCCAGGCGTCGGGCTCGAAGCGACGAAAAGGACGTGAAGCGGCGAGGGGAAGAAGCAGCAGAGGGTCGCACCCCGTATGAGATCGAAGTGGTTCGGGCCGAGCCGGAGGGTGTTTCTTCGGACGATTACTTCAGGTACATGGGGAGCCTGCCAGCGCCGCACATCCTGGAGTTTCTGAACGGATACAGCGAGCGTGACGGACTCGACGCCGACGTGATAAGGGAGGCATTGAGGATCGCCAGCGAGCGCGACGCCCGCAAGGTCGGATACGTGAGGAGCATCCTGGAGAACTGGGTGCAGCGGGGCGTCAAGACCATGCAGGACGTGGAACTATTCGAGAAAGACCGCAAGCTCCGCCTCGTCGGGGAGAGCGGGGCCGTGAGAGGCGGGGCGTTGAAGATAGGGGAGGGGGTGAAGCATGGAGCGGATAGGCAATCTGCTGCCAGACGCAGGGAAGGCTATGAGTGGCTCTTCGGCGAATAAGAGCGTACTCCGGCTCGACGACAACGTCTGCCCGCACTGCGG
>JACDAR010000306.1 GCA_013695335.1 Rubrobacter sp. | reverse complement strand
GACAAGATCAACGGCGAGCGCCAGGAACACATTATGAGCGTCGAGGACCCCATAGAGTTCCTGCACGAGCACAAGAAGTGCATAGTCAACCAGCGCGAAGTCAACCTGGATACGAGGAGCTTCGCCCAGGCCCTCAAGCACGTTCTCCGTCAGGACCCTGATGTAATCCTCGTCGGCGAGATGCGTGACCTCGAGACCATCTCGCTGGCCGTAACCGCCGCCGAGACCGGGCACCTCGTCTTCGGCACGCTTCACACCCAGGACGCCCCGCAGACCATAGACCGCGTCATCGACGTTTTCCCGTCGCACCAGCAAAGCCAGATCCGGGTCCAGCTCGCAAACGCTCTTCAGGGCATCATTACGCAGACCCTGATCCCGAAACGTGGCGGCGATGGGCGAGTTGCTGCCTGCGAAATACTGTTACCCACTCCCGGCGTTCGAAATCTCATCAGGGAGGGAAAGAACCACCAGATCTACTCGGCCATGCAGACCGGCGGAAAGTTCGGGATGCAGACCATGGACGCTGCGCTGGTGGAGTTGATCCGGAAGGGTCTGATCTCACGCGAAGAGGGCGAGAAGCGGTCGAGCAACCCCGAGGAGATGCGCCGTCTTGCAGCCACCGGACCTGTTGGCGGACCCATCGGCGGGGCCGCCGCGTCCAGTACCGGTGGATACGCTGCCATTAGACGCTAGCTAGCAGGGCGGAGAGGAGCATAGATGACAGTTTACACATACAAGGCGCGTAGCCGACAAGGCGAAGTCTTGGAAGATCAGATAGAGGGCTCTGACACGATGTCGGTAGCGTCGGCCCTCCGCCAGCAGGGTTACCTAGTCATAGACATCAAGGAACAGGGTGTCGGCCAGAAAGACATTCTGGAACCATTCAAGAAGGTCAGGCTCGAAGACCTCGTAGTCTTCACCAGGCAGTTCGCCACAATGATCAACGCTGGTCTGCCAATTGTCCGCTGTCTGTACGTTCTTGGCGAGCAGACCTCCAACAAGAAACTGCAGGAAACAATCACCGATATCCGCCGCGACGTGGAAGCTGGACTGGCGCTCTCCGAAGCCCTCGAGAAGCACCCGAAGGTATTCTCCAGGCTTTACACGGAGATGGTAAAGGCTGGAGAGATCGGTGGTATTCTCGATGACGTTCTCCTGCGCGTGGCTTTCCAGCTAGAGAAGGATCAGGATCTAAGGCGCAAGGTCAAGAGCGCCATGACCTATCCGATAGTGGTTCTGGTGCTGGCGGTACTCGCGGCATCGTTCATGTTGATCTTTATAGTCCCCATCTTCGCGAAGATGTTCGAGGATCTCGGCGGCGTTCTACCGCTCCCGACCCGCATCGCGATGGGGTTGTCCGAGATTCTCACGAGCCTTTGGGGCGTATTGCTTTATGCTGCCATGATCGGCAGCGTGTTTTTCTTTCTGCGGTGGATCAAGACCGATCACGGTCGCAAGTGGTGGGGAACCATTTCGATGAAGATACCGGCAAAAATCGGGGATATCATCCAGAAAGTCGCCCTCGCACGCTTCGCGCGTACCCTTGGCACCCTGAGCGCGGCCGGCGTGCCAATTCTCCAGTCGCTGGAGATTACGGCAACGTCATCGGGTAACTGGGTGATCGAGCAGGCGCTGCTAAAGAGCCGGGATTCCATCAGGGAAGGCATTCCGATCTACAGGCCGCTGGAAAATGAGTGGGTCTTCCCGCCGATGGTGACGCGTATGATCGCCGTGGGTGAGGAGACGGGTGACATTGATGGGATGCTGACCAAGATCGCTGAATTCTACGAGTCCGAGGTGGACGCGGCAGTCAAGTCTCTGACTTCCATCATCGAACCCTTGATGATCGTGGTTGTCGGCGGCATCGTCGGCGGCATCGTGATCTCGATGTACCTGCCAATGTTCAAGATATTCGAGCTGGTCAAATAGCCCGTACGAATGCGAGGCTCCACGGCCACTACCGGGCGAGTCCAGAATGACCGTGTGGTGCGCCTTATCATCTCCTACCGGGAGGATGGAGACCGGCGGGCTATCGAGCGCTTGCTTGATCTGCACGGCAGGATTTTGAGGCACATCGTCAAGCGGTACGCTTCTTCCACCTACTCTGCCGAAACATATGAGGACCTGTTGCAAGTGGGGTACGTGGGACTTCTGAAGGCTGTTCAGGGGTACAGGGTGGATTCGTCCGCCAAGTTCAGTTCGTACGCCTACGCCATGATCGACGGCGAGCTGCGCCACCACTTCAGGGATACGGGGCTCGTCAAGCGGCCAAGGTGGGCCCGCAGCTTGTACTCCAGAATTTCCGAGGCTACGACCAGCCTGACCTCCGAGTTGGGACGGCCGCCTTTGCCGGAAGAGGTGGCAAAAGAGGTGAACGTGACAGTGGAGGGCGTCATGGAAGTGATGAAGATCTTCCTGGACACCAACGTCTCCTCGCTGGACGAGACTTTTACCCGCGACGGAGACGAATCCCCCGACCTCTCCGCCATCAAGAGCCTTCAGTACGAGACGTTCTCCTTGCCGGTGGAGGATCGCATACATCTGGAACAGGTGCTGGAATCGTTGTCTGAGGTACAGCAGAAGGTAGTCTATCTATTTTTTTACAAGGATCTTTCGCAGACGGAGATCGGGAAGATGCTCGGCCTGCCGCAACGCAAGATCTCACGCATCATCGCCTCTTCCGCGCGGTCGCTGAAAGACCGTCTGGGTGCATGGAATTAGGCTCACGTTCACCGCAGCCAGGTTTTGTAGAATAGCTCCCCGCAAACACTGATTCGGGAGGGTGAGCACGTGGCGTTTTGGGGAGAGTTGGATGACAGGATAGTCGGGGCGCCTTCGATCCTGGCCGCGGACTTCGCCAACCTGGCGGATGAGGTGCGCCAGGCGCAGCGCGGCGGTGCTGAGCTCGTCCACTTCGACGCCATGGACAACCATTTCGTCCCAAACCTGACGGTAGGCCCGGTCGTGGCCGCGTCTCTGATCGAGGCCACGGATTTGCCGGTGGATGCCCACCTCATGGTGGACAACCCGGACAACCTGATCCAACCGTTCATCGAAGCCGGCGTCGTGAGCATCTCGGTGCAGCCCGAGGCAATAACCCACCTTCATCGCACGCTCACCGCGATCCGGGGCGGCGGCTGCGAAGCAGGTGTCGCCCTCAACCCGACCACTTCTCCAGCGTCCATCGAATGGGCGTTTCCGTATCTGGACTACGTCCTCGTCATGAGCGTCAACCCTGGCTTCGGTGGGCAGTCTTTCATCCCCGAGATGGCGGACAAGGTTCGACGGCTGAAGGAGATGACGGATCTTCCGATACAGGTAGATGGCGGCATTACCGCTGAGACTGCGCCTGTGATGGTCGAGGCAGGCGCGCAGGTGGTGGTCGCCGGTTCAGCCGTCTATAAGGGAGACCCTGAAACCGAGATGCGCAAGATCATCGAAGCCAGCCGCGCCGCGCAGTGATTTACACCTGAATAATGGAGCACGTGCCGCAGTGCGCGGCATATTCGATTTTGCTGAAGTACTTTACTTGCCCTCACGAGCCACTCTACTTCGTTCCATAATCGGTGTGCTTCGGTTTTGAGCCAGTAACCGTCGGGAGTGATGACCTTCTCGATATGCAGTTCCCCGATCCGGGCCATTATCTCGCCCGCACTCCACACGTTTCGAGGGTTATCTTCTTCACTCAGGGCGCCGATGCCTTCTGGGGTAGGCTGGCGCAGAGATAAATATGCAGTCGGAGCCCTGGCGAGAAGCGCTTCCTTGTTGCAGGGTCTCCGCTATGGTATAGCTAGCTGCGTAACTTTCGGGGGCGGGTGGAATTCCCGCACCGGCGGTGAACCCGGATCAAATATTCCGGGAAGCCCGCGAACTCTGGAGGATATCCGGGGTTGAGCCGGTGAGAATCCGGCGCCGACGGTGAGAGTCCGGATGGGAGAAAGGATAGAGTGGCGCACGAATGTCTCATGGGCCGTGCCCGCGACCTCGCCGAGCGCGGGCGTTACACGGTAGCCCCGAACCCACTCGTGGGTTCCGTGGTGGTGCGAAGCGGCAGCGTGATAGGTGAGGGCTGGCACACCCGCGCCGGGGACGATCACGCCGAGGTGGCAGCCCTGAAGGCCAACGGGACCACAGCGGACGGCGCAACTATGTACGTCACCCTGGAACCCTGCAATCACTACGGCCGCACGCCCCCTTGCACAGACGCCATTCTGCAGGCCGGAATAACGAAGGTAGTAGTCGGCTACCTCGACCCCAATCCAAGGATGCGGGGACGCAGCGTGGGGATTCTCCGAGAGGCTGGCCTGACCGTGGAAGTCATGGAAGATTCCCTGGTGCGGCGGCAGAACGAGCAGTACATGCACCACATGCTCACCGGCCGACCCTTCGTGCATCTCAAGCTCGCCGCTTCCCTCGACGGCAAGATCGCGACCCGAACCGGCGATAGCAAGTGGGTAACCGGCGAAGAGGCCCGCAGGCGGGCGCATCTCCTGCGCGCCGAGGCCGGGGCCGTGCTCGTCGGGGCTGGAACCGTGCGCGCCGATGACCCGCTCCTGACCGCCCGCGGCCTCGATAGTGCGCCGCCGACAATAACCCGCGTCGTCCTCGACCCGAGCCTCAAGACCAGCGCTGACAGCCAGCTAGCCCGCACGGCTAACGAGTCTCCGGTTTTGATCTTCGCCGACGAAGCATCGCTTGATGGCCGCGAGCGCGGCCTGATCGAACGCCGCGTGGAGGTTATTTCGACGCCCATGAAGGGAACAGGCCTGGACCTGGACTTCGTTCTCGACGAGCTAGGTGGTCGAGGCATCCGGGGGCTCCTCGTGGAAGGCGGTGGTGATACAGCGGGCGGTTTCGCCTCGGCTGGCCTGATTGACAGGGCAACTATCTTCTACGCCCCCAAACTGCTTGGGCCAGAGGGTGTTCCCATGGTCGGCGGCTCGTTCGGCCCAATGCACGTCGCGGACGCCCCGAGGTTCTCCATATCCAACGCGGAACAGGTTGGGGAAGACGTTGTGGTTACGCTCTACCCCGAAAGTCAGGAGGAAAATGTTCACCGGCCTAGTTGAAGAAACGGGACGCGTCGTGGGCTTTGAGTCTGGCAGCATGACCCGTCTCGAAATCGCTGCCAACGTCACCGCAGAGGATATCCTGATAGGCGACTCGGTCTCGGTGAACGGTACTTGCCTCACGGTCAACGAGGTGGATGGGGACTTGCTGGTCTTCTATGCGATGCCGGAGACGTTGCGGCGGACTGCCCTCGGGGGGCTATCGGAGGGGAGCCTCGTCAACCTGGAGAGGGCGATGGGAGCGGGAGAACGGTTCGGGGGGCACATCGTACAGGGGCACGTTGATGGGGTCGGCGAGGTGCTAGAAATTCGGTTCGAAGGGGACGCGCAGATCTGGACGTTCACAGCGCCCGTAGAAGTTTTGCGGTACACAGTGGAGAAAGGCAGCGTCTGCGTGGACGGCATAAGCCTCACCGTGGCGTCTCTTGATGCGGGATCTTTCGCCGTCTCGATCCTGCCCCAGACCCGCGAGAAGACCAACCTTCGGGAGCTGGAGATCGGAGACAGGGTAAACATGGAGGCTGACGTTATAGGCAAGTACGTGGAACGGCTGTTGCGGCCGTGGATGGGTAGATTTACAGAACCCGAGAGGAGAGTGGAAGATGTCGTTTAGCCCGATAGAGGACATCATCGAGGACATTCAGGCCGGAAAGATGGTTATCGTCTGTGACGACGAGAACCGTGAGAACGAGGGCGACCTGACGATGGCCGCCGAGCTGGTGTCAGCAGATGACATCAACTTCATGGCGACCTACGGGAAGGGTTTGATCTGCCTGCCGATGGCAGGTGAGATCGTGGACCGCCTGGAGATTCCTGGCATGGTCCAGCACAACTCATCCCGCATGGGAACCGCCTTCACATCCTCCATCGAGGCGAAGGACGGTATCACGACAGGCATCTCGGCAGCCGACCGCGCCCACACCTGCCGCGTGGCAGTGGACGAGGCAACCGGACCCGATGACCTGGTGATGCCTGGCCACGTATTCCCGCTTCGGGCGCGTCCCGGCGGTGTGTTGCGGCGCGCGGGACAGACCGAGGCCGCCGTGGACCTTGCGCGCCTCGCGGGTTTCACGCCCGCTGGTGTGATCTGCGAGATCATGAACGACGATGGTACGATGGCCCGCGTCCCTGATCTCGAGAAGTTCTCCAAGGAACACGACGTCAAGTTGGTGACTGTGGCCCAGATCATCGAGTACCGCCGCGCCTACGAGAAGCACGTGGATTTCGCCGTCGAGACGCGCCTGCCCACGCCCTACGGCGAGTTTCGCCTGCGCGCCTACGAGAACGATATCGACGACATGACGCACCTCGCTATCTTGATGGGCGAACCGGAAGGCAAGGATGACGTGCTTGTGCGCGTGCATTCCGCCTGCCTGACAGGCGACGCCCTACACTCGCTCCGCTGTGACTGCGGCGAACAGCTCAAGGCCGCGATGTCCCAGGTTGCCGAAGAAGGCGAAGGCGTCATCGTCTACATGCAGCAGGAAGGCCGCGGCATCGGGCTTCTCAACAAGATGAAGGCGTACCATCTCCAGGACGAGGGACTGGATACCGTCGAGGCCAACCAGCGGCTCGGCTTCGCCCCCGACCTCCGCGACTACGGTGTAGGTGCCCAGATCCTCAAGGAAGATCTCGGGCTCGGGCGCATCCGTCTGCTGACCAACAACCTGACCAAAGTAGTTGGGCTCCAGGGATTCGGGCTGGAGATAGGGGAGCGCATACCGCTGGAGATCGAGCCCAACGGCTACAACAACCGGTACCTTGAGACCAAGCGCGAGAAGCTCAACCACGTCTTCGACGGGTCGTGATCGTGGAGGGCGCCAACGGGAACGGCAACGTAATCGAGGGCAATCTCACGGCGACAGGCCGCAGGTTCGGTGTGGTCGCCTCGCGGTTCAACGAGTTCGTGGTCAGAGCCTTAGTGGATGGGGCGCTCGATGCTATCAAGCGTCATGGCGGTGATCCAGGCTCCACGGACGTTGTCTGGGTGCCTGGCGCGTTCGAGATACCGCTTGCGGCGAAGCGGATGGTGCTCTCGGGGCGCTACGATGCGGTTGTGTGCCTTGGGGCCGTGATCCGCGGGGCCACGGCGCATTTCGACTACGTGGCAGGGAACGCTGCGAGTGGGATCTCAGCCGTGGCGCTTGAGACGAACATGCCTGTGATCTTCGGCGTCCTCACCACCGAGACCATCGAGCAGGCAATAGAACGAGCAGGCACGAAGGCCGGAAACCACGGTTTCGGGGCGGCCGTCGCGGCGATTGAGATGGCGGATCTCATGCCCCGTCTGGGCGAACGGGAGCATATTGGCGACGGATCTAAAGTTGCGGGAGAGCGTCGAAGCGCCGTTTGAGTTCTTCCATAACCGGATACCAGCCGGAATCGTGTCCCCCGTACGGTATCGTTTCGCTTACGTGCGGATACTCGTCTATGAACTCTAGTTCCAGAACCTCGGGAATACCCTGGCGTTCGAAGCAGGCGCGGACGGTTTCGGGGTGGTTCGTCCAGATCTGGAAATACGTCGCAAGCCGGACGAACATTTCCTCCGTCTGGCCCCGGTGCTGAAACTTCATCCCGAACTCCATGAGACCGTCGTGCGAAAGATGGTCTGCGAAGATCCCGCTTAGTATCGTGTTCGAAGAAGGGCTCGTCCTCCTCGAACCCGAAGATGGGGGCGGCTACTTCCGGCAGCAAGTCGGTAGCAAGCTCACTAAAACCGCGAAGAGCGCGGGGGCGTGGATGTTCGCTTCGATAAACGATGTGGAGCCGCTACCTCGATGGGGATGAAGCACGTAGCCGGTGGTGATGTTGGCCCGCGCGATGCGCTGAGCATGTTCTTCCTCGTACCCGGTGGAAACTCGCCGGGCCTGGGGAAGCGTACGCCCTTTGGGAAAACTAGCGGCCCGGGTGAAGGAGCCGCCATGAGCCTCGGTTTACGCGCTCTCCGTGACGGGGCGCGGGGTAGCTATGGCCTTCTGAACCTTGAAAGCCTTGAGGCAGGATGTGCAGGCCCAGACGCGCTTTGTGGAAACGCCTTCCTGGATGCGGACTTTTTGCAGGTTCGGGTTGCGGCGCCGCCGGGTGGCCCGAAGGGAATGGCTGCGGGCGTTGCCGAAGTCAGGGCGCTTACCGCAGGAATAACAGACTTTCGCCACGAGAAATCTCCTGTGCTAGGATACCGACCGATATCTGGGGCTCGCGACACATCAATCGCGGTCGCGGTTCAAGACCGTGTCCGCCGTCGCGTCCGGGCGAAGATTGTACCAGACTTTTGGGGAATGACAGGTTGATGGTGTGCCGGGAGGCGGCGCGCAAAGAGACGCTACGGAGGAGGCGCTGGTGGGCGTGAAGGATCGGAGCGGATGGAGATAAGGATCGCCCCCGTCGTGGCCGCCGCCCACGCCACGCTCAAAAATCAGGCTGGCCGGATCAACGCCCTGAACGTCTATCCCGTGCCAGACGGCGACACCGGCACGAATATGCTGCTCACCCTGGCTTCCGTGCTCGAAGAAACGTCGGAGAAAACGTACGAAGATCCCGGATCAGCGAGCCGCGCCGCAGCGCGGGCGGCTCTCATGGGAGCCCGCGGCAACTCCGGTGTGATCCTATCCCAGATGATCCGTGGCGCCTGTGACGCCCTTTCGGGCGAAACCGCGCTCACTTCTGACGCTTTCGCCTCGGCGCTGGAAGGCGCCAGTGACCGGGCGTACTCCTCGGTGCGCGAGCCCGTCGAGGGCACGATGCTCACGGTCGTCAAGGACGCTGCGGAAGCTGCCAGATCCGGAGCCAACGCCGGACTGGAACTCGCGGAAGTAGTGCGGGCAACAGCCAGGGAAGCCCACGAGTCGGTTCATCGGACGCGAGATCTCCTCGACGTTCTGAGGGATGCGGGCGTCGTGGACGCTGGCGGTCTCGGGGTAGCCGTGATCCTGGACGGCCTGTACGCAGCCGTGAGCGGACAGGAGATCGAGGTTTCCGAAGAGGATGGGGACGCCGCGCCTGACCTCGAATCCATGCACGCCAACGAGGAGGCGTGGGGATACTGCACGGAGTTCCTGGTAGTGGATTTCGATGGAGACGCCGGAGAATTCGAGGAACACATACATGAGATCGGGAGCAGCGTGCTCGTCGTGCCGGATGAGGATCTCGTGAAGGTCCACCTCCACACCCAGGACCCTGGCGATGCGCTGACATACGCAGGCGGGTTCGGAAGGCTGCGCGGCGTGAAGGTGGACGACATGGAGGATCAGGTGCGGAGCCGTTCCCCGGATTCGCAAGAAAAGCCTGCCCGTCCATCGGGCAACATCGGCGTGGTGGCCGCGGTTCGGGGCGAGGGTGGCCGGGGGCTCTTCGAATCAATGGGCGCCGTGGTGATAGAGGGCGGACAGGGAGCCAACCCAAGCGCGGCGGACTTCGCCAGTGCTGTCGAGGAAGCTGGATCGCCCTCCGTAGTGCTGCTTCCGAACAACAAGAATATAGTGCCGACGGCGGAGCAGGTCGGAGAGCTCGTGGACGTTCGGGTCTACGTGGTGCCCACGCTCAGCATCGCGAGTGGCCTGGCGGCCATGGTTGGCTTCGATGCCGAGGGTGAGCCCGAATATGTGGCTGGGGAGATGCGCGAGATCCTCGGCGGGCTGCGGTGTGGGGAGGTGACCCAGGCTGTCCGCGAGGCCCATGTCGGGGACCGTGAGGTGCCTGAAGGGGCGTACATGGGGTTGCTGGACGGAGAGCTGCTCGCGATCGAGGAAACAGTGGACGCGGCGGCAATGCGCCTGGCGGAGAAGATCCTCGAAGGCGGCGCTGACATCTTCACTATTCTGCGTGGCGCGGATCTCGGAGAGGCGGCCAGCCTGAAGTTGGCGGATGAAATCAGGAACCTCGGCGTCGAGGTCGAGGTCAAGGACGGCGGCCAGCCCATGTATCCTTTGCAGATGGTGGCGGAATGACCACGGCAATCGTCACCGACTCTACGACGAGCCTCATGCCCGGCGTGCGCGAGCGCCCCGACGTGAGGATTGTCCCGTTAACCTTCCATTTCGGTCCAAATGAGGAATACACCGACAAGGTGGACATGACCACGGGCGAGTTCTACGCACGGCTCAAGGACGTGGACACGTTCCCAACCACCTCCCAGCCGCCAGCTGGCGCTTTCCTGGAGGCTTACGAGGCTCTCGGGGCGTACGACGACATCCTGGTACTCACGGTCTCGCGCAAGCTCAGCGGGACCTACGACTCCGCCGTCTCGGCGGCGGAGATGGCGGAACGCAGCGTGGAGGTCGTGGACACGCGGAGCGCGGAGATGGGGTCGGGTTTGATCCTGCGCGAAACGCTGCGCGTCATTGACGAGGGGGGAGATTTAGTTGAGGTCCGGCGTGCGGCGGAGTCCGCGATCCGGCGCGTCAACGTGTTGTTCGCCGTGGGCACGCTTGAGTATCTGCAAAAGAGCGGGCGTATCGGGAGGGCGCAGCGACTGTTCGGCACGGCGCTCGACATCAGGCCGGTGCTGAGGATAGTGGACGGCGAGGTCGTGCCGCACAAAAGGACCAGGGGCCTCCGCCGGCAGCTCGCCGCGATAGAGGAGGAGGCGAAGCCAGCGGTCGAGGAAGGACGCTCCTTCCTTTTCGGCCACGTGGACGCGCAGGAAGCTCTGGACGAGCTTATCGCGGCGCTCGGTATAGACGAGCCAGTTGTCACGGAACTCGGGGGCGTCGTCGGCTCTCACGCCGGTCCCGGAGCATATGGCGTGGCCTATCTCTAGGAACGCGGCGGCCGTTCGGGAGACTGCACATCCCGTCGTGGAGCGCGTGACCCTGGCGGATTTGCGGGCTCGCCTCGCGACGGAACTTCCGGGCGTGGGGCCACGGATCGAGGCGGCTCTCAAACAACTCGGCGTAGCGTCCCTGGCGGATCTCGTCTCGCACTATCCATCCCGACACGAGGATCTGTCGAACGTGAAGCGCATCGCGGATTTGCGCGTCGGTGAGCGGGCGACCGTGGTCGGCAGGGTGGTGAGCTTGCGCCCCGTCGGCCGTCCCGTGCGTGGGAGGGCTCCCGGTTTCGCCGTGCAACTCTACGATGGCACGGGATATATACCGGCAACGGTGTGGGGCCGTCACTGGCTGGCCGGGCAACTCGTACCCGAGGTGCGGGTGGTGGTTTCAGGCGAGGTGCAGCGCAAGTATGGCATCCAGATCTCCGCCAAAAGCATCGAGGTGGTGGATGAAGATCCCGCAGACTCGGGCGACGGTTTCGGGCCGCACGCCGGCAGGTTCGTGCCAGTGTATCCAGTCAACAAAGGGATACAGGCAAGGCGGATGCGGACCCTGATCCACCGTTCCCTCGACGCCGCAGGTAGAATCCTCGATCCCCTGCCAGCGAGCATCCTTCTCGGCCAGAACCTCCCGAGCCTGCACGATGCCATCCACGAGGTTCACTTTCCGACTGACAGGCCGCGCCTGAAATCCGCGATGCGCCGCCTCGTATTCCACGAACTTTTCCTGATTCAGACAGGATTAGCAGCACGCAAGGCCCGCCTGGAAAAAACAGAGTTCGGTGGACGCCACGAGGGCGACGGAAGGCTCCTCAACCCGTTCCTGAAAGAACTGCCGTTCGGGTTGACCGGGGCGCAGGAGCGTGTGATCGAGGAGGTCCTCTCCGACATGCGCCTGGAGAAGCCGATGCGCCGGCTGGTTCAGGGCGACGTGGGAAGCGGCAAAACCGTCGTTGCGGTCGCCGCGCTCCTCTCCGCAGTCGAATCAGGTGGCCAGGGAGCCCTCATGGCCCCGACCGAAGTGCTCGCGGAACAGCACTACCTCTCGATCTCTGCCGCGCTCGCGGATCTGCCGGTGAAAGTGGTTCTTCTCACGGGATCCCTCTCCACAGCCGAACGCAAGGCAGCGCTCGAATCGGTGGCTGGCGGCGAGGCCGGTATCGTCATCGGTACACACGCCCTGATCCAGAAGGGCGTCGAGTTCTGGGATCTCTCGCTTGTGGTGGTGGACGAGCAACACCGCTTCGGGGTCTCCCAGCGCACGGTCTTCCGGGAGAAAGGGACGACCCCCGACACGCTGGTTATAACCGCAACACCCATCCCGCGTACCCTGTCTCTGACGCTTTATGGAGACCTCGAAGTCTCGGTGATAGACGAGCTGCCGCCTGGCCGCAAGCCGGTCGAGACGGAGCTAGTCGATCTTGCCGGGCGTGAGGCTGCATATGAGATCGTGCGGGGGGAGCTCGAAGCGGGGCGACAGGCGTATGCGATCTGCCCTCTGGTAGAAGAATCGGAGGCGCTCGAGGACGTGCGGGCTGCTGAGGAGCTCTTCGATGAGTTGTCCGAGGAGATCTTCCCAGAACGCAAAGTCGGTCTTCTACACGGCCGGATGAAGGCTGAGGAGAAGCGGCGGGTTATGGCGGCGTTCCGGGCGCGGGAGATCGAAGTTCTGGTCGCCACGGTCGTCGTCGAGGTCGGGGTGGACGTGCCGAACGCAAGCGCGATCGTGATAGAAGGTGCTGAACGTTTCGGGCTCTCGCAATTGCATCAGCTCAGGGGCAGGGTGTGCCGTGGCCTCCATCCGCCAAAATGCTTTCTAGTCGCCGAGCCGAAAACCGACGATGCGGCGAAACGGCTTGATGCGTTGTGCGAACATCAGGATGGGTTCAGACTCTCCGAGGTTGACCTCCAGATCCGTGGCGAAGGTACGCTTTTCGGGAGCCGCCAGAGTGGAATGCCTGACCTGAAGGTGGCGAAGCTGCTGCGCGACATAGACGTGCTCGTCGAGGCGAGGCGCGAGGCGTTCACCCTGGTTGCGGGCGACCCGACGCTTAAGAATCCTGCACATCGCCCCCTCAGGCGGGAGGTCAAGGACTTGCTGGGGGCGAACGTGGAATGGCTGTTCCGGGAGTAGGCGCGTGAGGATCATCTCAGGGTCTGCGCGCGGCGCGCGACTCGCACCGGTACCGAGAGGCGTCAGGCCGACCTCGGATCGGGTGCGGGAGAGCCTTTTCAACGCGCTCGGACAATTCTTCGATGGCGGTTCGGTTCTCGACCTGTACGCTGGAACCGGCGCCCTGGGCATCGAAGCCGTAAGCCGCGGAATGGAGCGGGCAACGTTCGTGGAGAAGGCTTCACGCGCCGCCGCCTCTATCCGGGAGAACCTGCGGCGTACGGGGTTAGAAGGGCGGGCGGAGATCCGGCGCGAAGGCGTGGCGCGTGCGTTGGATGACCTGCTGGAGCATGGCAGAACATACAATTTGATATTCATGGACCCGCCATATAGAATCGCGGCGAAGGAGGTCGAAGGCGTTTTGTCGCGTCTTGGCGTTTTGCTGGCACCCGGAGGACG